>JAUNIW010000062.1 GCA_030523245.1 Pseudomonadota bacterium | reverse complement strand
CTTCGGCTCTGTCTAAAACATATTCGATTAAAGCTTTGGCATTTTCAACATCCGAGGACAGCCAGTGGTCAAAAGAATCTTTAACAGCCGTTTCGACCAGACGGATTGCTTTGGTTGAGGTTAATTTGTCTTTTGTCTGTCCCTGAAACTGCGGGTCGGTAATAAATACGGAGAGCATAAGACAGGCATTGCTCAGGAAGTCTTCGGCGGTAGCTGCGGAAATTTTTTTGAAACCGGCCATTTCTCCGTACTCTTTTAAGCCGCGCAGTAAAGCCGAGCGGAACCCTGTTTCATGAGTGCCGCCTTCCGGCGTGATAACCGTATTGCAGTAGGAGTAGGAAAAACCGTTTTCATCAACCGGCCAGGTGATAGCCCATTCCACGCGCCCCTCATTATTGGTCAGTTCTGATTCGCCGACAAAAGATGTTCTGTTAATGGTGCTGCGCTCGCCAATCTGCATATTCAGAAAATCGGCCAACCCGTTAGGGTAATGCAGTTCTGCCGTTTGCGGTGTCGATTCTCCGGCCGCAATCAATTCGGGTGCGCAGCTCCAGTTGATTTTGATGCCTTTAAACAAAAAAGCCTTGGAGCGGGCCATTCTGTAAATCCGGTTAGGGATAAATTTATTATTACCCTCAAAAATTTCGGCATCGGGTTTAAATGTGATAGAGGTACCGCGACGATTTGGACAATTGCCGACGAGTTCGAGTTTTGTGACCGGTTTGCCGCGGGAATATTCCTGCCGGTAAAGCTTTTTATCTCGGGCGACTTCAACAATCAGTGTTTCAGACAAGGCATTAACGACAGATAATCCGACACCGTGCAGACCACCGGAAACTTTGTAGGCTCCGCCGCCGAATTTGCCGCCGGAATGCAGTGTTGTCAAAATCACTTCCAAGGCCGATACCCCGGGATATCTGGGATGTTCGTCCACCGGAATTCCGCGGCCGTTATCCGTAATGGTAACAGTGCTGTCGGCATTTATTTTAACATCAATATGGTTGGCAAAGCCGGCTACGGCTTCATCCATGGAATTATCTAAAATTTCAGCTACCAGATGGTGCATAGCCTGAATATCGGTGCCGCCGATATACATGCCGGGGCGGTGACGTACCGGTTCAAGACCTTCCAAAACTTCAATATCCTGCGCCGAATATTCTGTTTTTGCCGGTGCTGTGGATGAATCAAACAAATCAGTCATATTTTCCTCAAAAAGTATCCTTCAAATTATCGCTAAAATATAAAAAATATGGTGAAAAGACAAGTAAAAAGCCCAAAACATAAACAAAAATTTATTTCAGGCAAAAAAATCACAAAATCCAAAAAAAATGCTTGCAAATTTATTGGGTTATGCTAAAAATATGCCCGAAGTCGCAATGGTGCGGCTTTGTAATTTCACACGCAGACAGGCGGAAAAGCTTGATGCTTATTCGCTCCGGTGCTGTCAAAAGCCGAAGTCTGCGGAGGTTTAACCGGAAAATAAAGGATAAAAATATGACACTTCCTACTTTTACTTTGCGCCAAATGGTTGAGGCCGGTGTACATTTTGGTCACCATGCCCGCCGTTGGAATCCGCAAATGGCTCCGTTTATCTACGGAAAAAAAGATAATGTTCACATTATCGATTTGCAAAAAACTTACCCTATGCTTTACAGCGCTTTGAATGCCGTACGCGATGTTGCGGCAAACGGCGGTAAAGTTTTGTTTGTTGCTACCAAAAGACAGGCTCAGGATATCGTGAAAGAAAGTGCTGAGCGTTGCGGCCAATATTATGTTAATTATCGTTGGCTCGGCGGTATGTTGACAAACTGGAAAACGGTTTATAAATCAATTTCCCGTTTGAACAAACTCAACGAAATGGAAGCAAACAACGCTTATGAAGGGTATACCAAAAAAGAAGTTCTGAACCTGAAAAAAGAACGCGAAAAATTAGCTGTTACTTTAGACGGTATCAAAGATATGGGCGGACAGCCGGATATGCTGTTTGTAATTGATACGCCTAAAGAATCTCTGGCTATTAAAGAAGCTAAAAAACTGGGTATTCCTGTTGTTGGTATTATCGATACCAATGCCAACCCGAATGAAGTTGAATTTCCGGTTCCGGGTAACGATGATGCTATCCGCGCTATTCAATTTTATTGTGATTTGGTTTCTGGTGCCGTTTTGGATGGTGTTCAGGCCGAAATGGCTGCCAAAGGCTTAGAAGTTTCTGATGCCGAAACAGCTGAAGAAAAACCTGCTCCGAAAAAAAGAGCTTCTCGCAAAAAAGCTGATGCAGAAGCCGCTGTTGAAGAGTAAGAAATAGCTTCTTAAAGGTAAAACAAAAAACGGCGCGGTGGTTGTTGTATAATTGCCGCGCCGTATAAATCCAGATTATAAAGTTTAATAAAAGGAATTTGATTATGGCAGATATTACAGCCGCTATGGTAAAAGAATTGAGAGAAACAACCGGTGCCGGTATGTTGGATTGTAAAAAAGCATTGGTTGAAGCCAATGGCAGTATGGAACAGGCTGTTGACTGGTTGCGTAAAAAAGGTCTGGCTTCAGCTGCTAAAAAATCCAGCCGTGTTGCTGCCGAGGGTTTAGTCGGTGTTGCTGTTGACGGCAATAAAGGTGCCGCTGTTGAAGTTAACTCGGAAACGGATTTTGTGGCTAAAAATGATATTTTCCAAGCTTATGTTGAAGATGTTGCAAAAGTAGCTTTAAGCTGCAACGGTGATGTTGAAGCAATGAAAAATGCCAAAGGTGCTGATGGTAAAACCTATGGAGAACGTTTGACGGATATGATTGCAAAAATCGGCGAAAATATGAATTTGCGCCGTGCCAAAGCTATCAGTGTAAACAACGGTTTGGTTTGCTCTTATGTTCATAACGTTGCCCGTGACGGGCTGGGTAAAATCGGCGTTTTGGTTGCTTTGGAATCAAATGCGGACAAAACAAAATTAGCAGAGTTGGGTAAACATATTGCTATGCACATTGCCGCAACTGCTCCAATAGCCCTGAATGTTGCCGGTGTAGCTCCGGAAGCGGTAGAACATGAAAAATCTATTTTCTCTGAACAGGCTAAAGCCTCCGGCAAACCGGAACATATCATTGAAAAAATGGTTGAAGGTCGTATCCGTAAGTTCTATGAAGAAGTTGTGTTGGAAGAACAGGCTTATATCATGGATCCGGATAAAAAGGTTAAAGATGTTATTGCCGATGCCGCTAAAGAATGCGGTTCTGATATCAAACTGACCGACTATGTTTTCTTCAAACTGGGCGATGGTTTGCAGAAAAAAGAAGAAGATTTTGCTGCAGAAGTTGCCGCTCAATTGGGCAAATAATTTCAGGCGAAATTAGTCGAAAGCAATAAAAAAGACTCACCGTTTTATACGTGAGTCTTTTTTTTAGAATTACAAATGAAAATAATTAGAGACATACATATCCGCCAGCTCTTCCATATTGGGTGTTGTAAAAAGTTTGAGTTCGGCTTTTTTGAGGAGCTTTGATTTGGATATGTATACTTTCAAAAGCTCTGTTGCATTAGGCTGCTCAAATATTTTAAGTTCAGCCTCTTCTTGAAGAGCAAATTTGGACATATAACTCTCCAGCAGTTTTGCTGCATTTGGTTGTTCAACCATTTTGAGCTGAGCCGTCGTATCAAGAGGCCACGTGGATGCATATATCTTTACCAGTTTTGCTGCACATGGCTGCTCAAGCATTTTGAGCTGAGTCTCAAGGCGGGGACACCATTTTAATGTATATATCCTAAACAATACGGTTGCGTTTGGTAACTCAAAAATTTTGAGTTCTTGCACCTTTGTCAGTTCCTGACCTTCGAGAATACACTTTACCAGAGAAACATCTGTACACATAAGCATAAAATTTTAAGTTAATAATATATTTTGGCTTTTACTATATATATGTTTATACAAAATTGCAAGAACTATTTGTCTAATTTTGCAGATAGTAACTGGATTTTATAAAAAAAGACCCACGTATAAAACACGTGAGTCTTTTAGGTATGACAATATCTCTGAAAGTCCTGTTTTTAGGAAATATGCCAGTTGGAGATACATATCTCCGACAATTGTGCCGAATTTGGCTGTTCAAATATTTTTCTTTGCGCATCTTTGCCAATATTCCATTTAGATGTATATATCTTCAACAGTTGTTCCGCATTTGGCAACTCAAGCATTTTGCATTGAGCAGTTTCATAAAGAATGTTTTGGGAGATATATATTTTCAGCAGTTGTTCTGCATTTGGCAATTCGAGCATTTTGAATTGAGCAGCTTCGAAAAGACTCCAGCGGGATATATATTTTTTTAACAGTTTCTCGGAATTTGGCAACTCAAGCATTTTGCATTGAGCAGCTTCGAAAAGACGCCGTTTAGATATATATTTTTTCACAATCTTTGCTGCATTTGGTAGCTCAAACATCTTGAGTTCGGCCGTTAAGTCAAGACTCTGTTCGGATATATATTTTTTCACCACCTTTTCTGCATTTGGCATCTCAAACATTTTGCATTGAGCAGCTTTGCAAAGACTCCAGTTGGATATATATTTTTTCACAATCTTTTCTGCATTTGGCATCTCAAACATTTTGAGTTGGGCAGCTGCGCAAAGACCCCGTTTAGATGTATATATCTTCAATAGTTGCTCTGCGTTGGGCAGCTCTAACATTTGGCATTGGGAGTCATTATAAAGATGTCCCTTAGATATATATATTTTCAACAGTTGTTCCGCATTTGGCAGCTTTAGCATTTCCAGCTCAGCATCTCCGCGGAGAAGAAATTTGGATGTATATATCCTCAGCAGTTGTTCCACATCCGGAGATTCAAGCATTTTGAATTCTTGTTCATCTGTCAGTTCCTGACCGCCAAAAATGCATTTTACAAGAGAAACGTCTGTACACATAATTATAAAATTTTAAGTTAATAATATATTTGAACTTTTACTATATATGTGTTTATACAAAATTGCAAGGACTATTTGTCTAATTTTGCAGCATGGTAACTAGATTTTATAAAAAAAGACCCAGGTATAAAATACATGGGTCTTGGGGAGAAGAATTTCTCAGAGGATGTGTCGCGTATCAAAGATACTTAGAAACATATATTTTCATCATTTCCACGGCATCCGGTAAGTCAAGCATCTTGAGTAATGCCGGCTTACAGAATTCTCCCGCCGATATGTGCAGCTTTATGAGTTCTGCAGCATTCGGCAGGTCAAGCATTTTTATCTGTGCAGGTCCGCTAAGCGGCCATCCTCCTAAAGATAAATATTTTTTCACTATCTTTGCCGCGTTAGGCAGGTCAAATATTCCGAGGTCAATTCCGTCGAGAAAATAGTCATAAGATGCATATATTTCTGCAAGTTCTGCAGCATTCGGCATATCAAACAGCTTTAGCTGGGCCTTTTTGCAGATTTTCCATTGAGATAAGTGTATCTTTAAGAATCTTGCAGCGTTCGGCAACTCGAGCATCTTGCATTGAGCGGCTTCGCAAAGCATAGATGCAGATATATATTCTTTTAACAGTCTTTCGGCATTTGGCAGTTCAAGCATCTTGCATTGAGCGGCTTCACAAAGAGAATGTTTGCAAATATATATATACGGCAACTTTGTTGTGGCAAATAATTCAAATAGCTTGAGTTGGGCTTCCGGACAAAGACTGTTCTTGGTTATATACATCTTCAGAAAGTCTTCCGCGTTGGGCAGTTCAAACAGTTTAAGTTGACTATCGTTGCTAAGAGGCTTTTTATTTATATAAATTCTTAAAAGCTCTTCGGCATTAGGCCGTTTAAATATTTCCTGCTCGGTCGTACTGTAAATATCCCAGTCAGATATATATAGCTTCAGCAGTTTTGCTGCATTCGGCGACTTAATCATCTTAAACTCAGCCCCTTGGTCAAGTCCTGCTCTGGACAGATAAAAACTTAATATTTGTTCCGTATTCGGCAATTTAAGCATTTCAATCTGAGCCTTTTCGCTAAGATTCCATGATGACAGATATATTGCCAGAAATTTCTTAGCCATTGGCAGTCGAAGCATCTTGCATTGCGCAGCATGGCAGAGAGGATGTTGAAATACATATATTGCGAATAAGTCTTCCGCATTAGGAGCCTCCAGCATTTTGGATTCGGCAGTGGCTGAGAGAGACTTATGAGATATATATTTTTTGAAGAGTTGTTCGGAATTCGGCAACTCAAGTAATTGATACTGCTCAGAAACTGGCAGTTTTTTACCCTTGTT
>JAUNIW010000061.1 GCA_030523245.1 Pseudomonadota bacterium | reverse complement strand
ATATGCTCTATATGCCGTCAGGTTTACGCCCGATTCGCGTACATGGCTGCTTTGTAACAGATGCCGAAGTTGAAAGAGTTGTTGAATTTATCAAATCCGAAGGCGAACCAAAATATGTGGCCGATGTAACCGAAGGCGAACTGAACAGTAAAGACACACCTGTTTTTGACAAAGGAGAAATGTCCGGAGAGAACAGTGATGACGATTTATATAATCAAGCCGTGGCCATTGTCCGCGCTGACAAAAAAGCTTCTACCAGTTATATTCAGCGGAAACTGCGTTTAGGCTATAACCGCGCCGCAATCCTGATTGAACGCATGGAAGACGAGGGCATCGTGACCCCGCCGGACAGAGTCGGCCGTCGTGAAGTCATCGGTGTCGAATAAAGAAATCTGACAAATATTTTCTGCCATAGATTTTTTATATTCTTAACAACAAAAAAGTTCCGGAAAATACATCCGGAACTTTTTTATCAGCTGTCAGACAATCTGTTGAATTAACGACCGCTGTTACCACCGCGAGAAACAACAAAGTTACGGCTGTGGCCACGGACATTTTCACTATTAACGTCCAAGTCACCATCTGTCGCCCCTTCATTGATAATAATCTCTTGCTGAGCCGGTTTCTGATTAACAACTTCTTCGGATACCGGTACCTTCTGTGCTGCAGGAGCCTCATTTGTCACAACTTCTTCAACAGCCACCGGTTTTGGTGCAGGCTGCTCAACAACAGGCTGTTCCAGAATAGGCTCCGGTTTTGTTTCAATATGCGGACGATGATGGCTGACAATCCGGCGTACTCTTTTCCAGGCGTTTTGATAATCTTCACCGCATACGGCACGGCCGCCGGCATAACGGTTGTTTGTCATGCCGATATCTGCCCCTGGCCCCATATAAGCACCTCTCCGCTCATCAACATAGTCTAAAACACCATTCATTCTTTCGGCGGAAATTTTAACTTTTTTGCCGCAAATAATCACATCATTCAACGCACGCATTGTTTCTGTCATTTCTTTACTGCCATATGTCGGTAAACCGTTACTATCCAGTTTTGTAACCAGATATCCAGACGGACCTGTCGTAGCGCGTTCCGTGCTCTCAATCAATTTCATATATTTATACAAAACCTGTTCATTGGTCATATTACCGAAATATTTCGGATTCGCTGCTCTGGCATTTTCCAGATTCTGATACATTCCGTCCCAGGCATCTTCCGAAGCAACATTCTCTTTGTCGAAAATTGCCGAATGATTTTCATAAATACCCGTCAGTTTTTCCTGCATTTCATTCCAATGTTTTTCACTGATACCCATAGAAGCATTCCAGCTTTCCGGAGCAGTTACCGCAGCGGCTGTTTCAACCGCCTGAGCTTCGGCGGCACCATTACCGGAAGCCGTATGACCAGCGGCTGCGTTACCATGAGCAACCGCCGTTGAATCGGCTGCTGTTCCGCTTTGTCCTTCCGTCATATTTGTCACAACATCTTCCGAATTTTCAGCGGCATTTGCTTCTGCCAGATGGCCAAACCCAATCCAGTTACCGGCGACGGCTATTACAGCGCCCAATCCAAAACCTATTTTTGCCTGTTTTAATTTTGCTCTGTTTTCAGCTGACGGATCTTCTTTGAAATCTTTCTTCGTATTATACCAGTTCAACCCCTGACTTGTAAGAGAACCGGTAGAACGGATAACCGACGATGCCACTCTGGCTGTCAAATATCCGGCTTTATCGGCAGCCCAGCCCGAAGCCGCCCCCATACCGGCAACAACACCGGCACCGGCAATGCCAAAGGCTGTACCCGTAACAGCTCTTGTTTTGTATTTTTTATATTCTTTTCCATCAGCTTTAATTTCGGCATAAGCTTTTTTCAACCCCTTAAAGCCTGTCCACTCACCGGCATCTTTACCTGCTTTTTTAGCTTCGCGAATGGCTTTGGTTTTCTTTTCAACCAACGGCCAAGCCCAAGAACCGGCGGCAGTATAAAGAGCATAACCTGCAACGGCCGGCAAAGCCAAAACACCCGTTGCCGCGGATGCAGCAACAACACCCGTTGCAACTGTATCGGTAACCATGCGCCATTTATTATTTTTAACATTTTCAACAAGAGCATGCTTGACTGCATAGGCCTTGCCAAAGAAACCTTTCATTTTTTCATCAAAAGACTCACGACGTTTTGTAAAGGCATCGGCAACACGTTTGAACCCTTTTTGGAACCAACGGTGAGCATAAGAAGACATTTTTCTGGAAGTTTCAACCGCTTCATTCAAAAAGAATCCGGTTTTAACCTTTGCTTTTCTACCATCGCTGAAAAGAGTATCCAAAGCCTGCTCGGCTTTATCTGCCTGTCTGCGGATGTACTTATCATAATCCGCGCTGCCGGCAACAACTTCTTTTTCATTCGGTTCATCCATAGCCGTACCGGCCACACCTTTAGCAACGCTGATAGCCAGAAAATCTTTAATATCCCTGTCCAGTGTCTGACGTTTTTCTTCATCTTTTTTCATAAAGAAGTTCAAATCGCCGCTGCGCAGCATAATAGCCTGCTCTTTGGCACTCTGAAGTAAAGAATTCCAATATTTTTGAGCTTCTTCTGCTGAAATAACTTCGCCGGAGTCGTCATCCACAACATCAACTTTATCTTGCAGGGCAGCAAAATCGGCGGCATTTTTTTCATTATCTTCAAAAGAATCCGCCATGGCACCAATTCTTGCGGCGTTCCGCAACACTGCATCTTCATCAGACATATCTATATGATTTTCTTTATCATAGATTTCCTGTTCATCCGCTACCTGCTGTTGGAACGTTTTATCGTCTCTGAGCAATGCCAAAGCTTCATCCAGTTTTTCATCATACATATCATCCGTCACAGCCATTTGCGCATAAGCTTTAGCTCTGGCTTTCTTTACTTTATGCTGTGCTTCCTCATCACGAAAAGAATTCAAAACACTGTTCTGCGGATCCTTTTCTTTCAGTACAGACACGGCAGTATCAAAATCCTCGCCAAATTCATAAGTTTCTGTGATAATGCGAACTGCTTCCTCTACCGTCATCTCTTTTGCCATTGTTATAAACTCCTTGGACATAGTTATCTGATTGATTATAAACAGACTATACACTATTTTACTGTCGATTGCAACAGCTTTTTTGTCAAAAAAACAAAATAATTTGCAAAATTCTAAGGTTACTTAACTAAAAAAGGCCGTGTTTTTGACAAATAAAGTAAAATATTGTCAAATCTTTCGCAAAAAAATATCTTGCGTTAAGCGCCTTCATAGATTAAAGATTATCACAAGAAACATCAAAAGAGGATATAAATGAAAGTAGATATTTTTGATTTTGAGCTGGATAAAGATTTAATTGCCAAAAAACCGGCCAGTCCGCGCGACCATTCCCGTCTGCTGGACCTGTCGGCGGAAAATGAAATTCATGACCGGCATTTTTATGACCTGCCCAAAATTCTCCGCCCTGACGACATTCTTGTATTTAACGATACCAAAGTCATTCCGGCACGCTTGTACGGCCAACGCGGCGAAGCACTGGTCGAAGTTACCCTCTATCATCCCGATGACGGCATAAGCTGGTGGTCTTTTATAAAAAACGCCAAAAGACTCCGTGTCGGAGATATCATCCACTTTTACACGGCGGACATCACGGCCGGGCAATCCGATTTCAGTGCCGAAGTACTGCAAAAAGATGACGAAGACGGTGTAAAAATCCGCTTTACCTGCTCCGCCGATGACCTGGGCAAAAAATTGGAACAATACGGTTCCATGCCTCTGCCGCCGTACATTAAACGAGATAAACCGCTGGCCGGCCTGTGGAATCCCTATAATGACAAAGAAGATTACCAAACAGTCTATGCCAGACATGAAGGAGCCGTGGCTGCACCGACAGCCGGACTGCATTTTACGGACCGTCTGCTTAAAGAAATTGACGATATGGGCATCAAACGCGTTTTTTTAACGCTGCATGTCGGTGCCGGAACATTCCTGCCGGTAAAAACCGATGATACGCAAAATCATAAAATGCACGCCGAATACGGAATTATTTCTCCGGAAACATGTCAAATAATCAATGAAGCCAAACAGCAGGGACGCCGCATTATTGCCGTCGGCACAACTTCGGTCCGCCTTTTGGAAAGCGCAGCCGATAATGCGGGCATACTCCGGCCGTTTTGCGGCGAAACCGATATTTTTATAACACCGGGGTATAAATTTAAGATAATTGATATGATTATCACCAATTTTCATCTGCCCAAATCAACCCTGTTTATGCTTATCTGCGCCATTGCCGGTACCGAAAGAATGAAAGCGGCCTACAAACACGCCATCTCACAAAAATATCGTTTTTATTCTTACGGCGACAGTTCAATTCTGAAATGTATAAATAAAATTTAAACTCTTTTGTTTTATACTGTCCCGTAATGGAGGGGAAAGTGGCGGAATCCGCATCGGGCAGTGTAAAATATATTTTATCGACGATAAAAAGCTCTTTTCTGCCGGCTCTGCTGTTTGCCGGCGGCATGGTTGTCTTTTTCGCCCAGAATCCGTATATCCCCGAAGTAACATTTACTTTTCATACGGCTTTTTACATCTTGGCCTTTTTAGGTGTAACGCTTCTCTGTATTGTCAATCGTTCCAAACCTTTTTTCAGTTTGATAACCGGTATCGTCAGCTATATTTTTCTGAACTGGTCTAAAAATAAATACGGAACCGATTACCAATCCTGTACCGAATATTTATGGATTTGCTTTGCCCTGCCCTTGAATTTGCTGCTGTTTTATTATCTGGATCCGCACAAACTGCAAAGCAAAATCGGTTTTTGGCTGTCTGTTTTTCTCTTGGGACAATTATTTTTCATTCAACATTGCGGTAACATTATCCGGCAAATACCGTATCTCAACCTCAACTTTGGCAATATGCCGATGATTGCCGCTGCTTTATGGTTTTTGATTTTTATGCCCGTAGCCATAGACATCAGCATAAAAAATACCCGTTTAAACACCGGATTGTTTTATGCTGATGCCTGCCTATTTATGGGCTTGATGTATTCCGGCAATGTTTCGGCCGTAACAACTTTTTTTCTCTGTTTTGCCCTTATTTTATTTGCAACAACCCTGACAGATTTATATCATCAATATAATTACGACATTTTAGAAAACGTGGGCAGCTACAATTCTTATCTCAATCATGCCAACAGTCGTTTTCCCTACAAATACACCATCGGCCTGTTCAGCATAGACAATCGGGATAAACTGCTAAAGATTCTCGGCTCCCGCAAAATGCAGGAACTCGAACAAATGCTCGTCAACCGGATTCGCGACTTTCCTTATGATATAAGCGTTTACCGCTATCTGAACCCCGAAGAACTGATTATGGTTTTTAAAAACGAAGACGCCAAACATACCATGGAATATGCTGATAACATACGCCATGTTATTGCCGCCTCGGAATTTTTCTTTACCAACGGCAAAAGCATCAAAATAACGATTTCGGCCAGCGTTTCTGAAAAAACACGTTTGGATTTAAACGCTACCAGCGTAACCACACGGGCACACAATGCTCTGCAAAAAGCCTACCGTTTCAATTGTAATATCGTGACAAAAGCCTAATCATTCTGCGGTTTGGCTCTAAATAACAAGTATATACCGCCTAACGCCGCCGGAACGGATAACAGCTGTCCCATTGTCAGCCCGCCCCATAAAAATCCCAGTTGGGCATCAGGTTCTCTGAATTGTTCTACAAAGGTACGGCAGACAGCATATCCCAGCAAAAATGCGCCGGAAATAAAACCGCGACGCTTACGGCACCATTCATTCTGCCACATCAGATTCAACACCGCAAAAAGCACAATGCCTTCCAGACAAGCTTCATAAAGCTGGGACGGATGACGCGGAAGATAACCGCCATGCGGAAAACGAACAGCCCAAGGCACATCGGTTACCCTTCCCCACAGCTCGTCATTAACAAAGTTGGCCATCCGGCCCAGAAAAATACCGACCGGTACCACCGGTGCCATTAAATCCGTCAGCCGTAAAAAAGGAAAATGGATATGTCGCGCCGCCAGATAAGACGCAATAATCACACCGGCAAGACCGCCATGAAAAGACATACCGCCATGCCAAACCGCAAATATCTCCAGCGGATTTTCCCAAAAACGCCCGTCTCCATCATAAGCCAGAACATAACCCAGCCGGCCGCCGAGAATAATACCGAGCGTTGCGTAAAAAACAATATCTTCCAAATTATTTTTGGTCAGGGCAATCTGATATTTTTTAATTCTTTTTGCTGCCAGCCACCAGCCGAACATAATGCCGAATAAATAAGCCATTGAATACCATCTGACGGCCAAAGGCCCTATTTGAAAGATAATC
>JAUNIW010000011.1 GCA_030523245.1 Pseudomonadota bacterium | reverse complement strand
AGAAGATTTCAGAAGCAATCAGAAAGAAATCAGCTGGGATACGCTGACGGATATTCTGCTTCTGACTTATCATAATATGAATAAATACCCGCAGGAATATAAATTCATTTTTTTCATTACCTGCCAAATGGAATGGAGTGAAGCCATTATCAACAAGATACGGCCGTTGATTGTCCGTACAAAAGAAATTTCCCGTAAAATCGTAACCGATATCCTGACAGTTTTAAAAGAAACAAAAAAAATAAAAAATGATGTTGATGTTGATGCAATTACGGAAATTTTGATATCCATGTGGATGGGCTTTTTAGAGAGTTATCTGACCAAACGGTTGACCATGGATTTAGAATGTATTGTTAAAGAAGGTTTTAATTTAATTTATCAAAGTATAAAAACGGAAGGTGCAAACAATGAAAATTAGTTCTCCAAATCTTAAAGGGGCTGTTATTAAAATTGCTATTTTATTAGTGTGTGTTTCTTTCGGGTGGTACCTGAAAGGCCGTTTATCCCCGTCTCTTCAGGGAATGGGATATGGCATGGGTGAAGTATATATTCTGGCCCAAAAAAGTGAAAACAAAGACATCACATCTGCCCAGACAAAAATCTCTTATGTCGAATCAATTAACGAGGTAAATATTCTGCCGCAAATTACCGGTACGGTTGAAAAAGTTTTATTTCAGGAAGGTAAATTTGTTAAAGAAGGAGATATTCTGTTTGAAATTGACCCGTCAAAATATCAGGCTGCTTATGATTTGGCCAAAGCCCAGCTGGACAGCGCCAAAGCCAATCTGGTAAAATCAGAGCGTGACTATAACCGTCAGGTCAAACTGAGCAGCGAAAAATTTGCTTCAAAAGCAACTTTTGATTTGTCTGAAAGCGCCTATTTGCAGGCCAAAGCCTCTGTGGAAGAAGCTCAAGCCAATCTGGATTTGGCCAAAATAGATTTAGACAACACAAAAGTTATTGCCCCGATAAGCGGCCGTATCGGTAAGGCTCTGGTTACAAAAGGAAATTATGTTGTTGCTTCCAATCAGGTTCTGGCAAAAATCGTGCAAATCAGTCCGATGCGTATTTCTTTCTCGTTGACTGATAAAGAAGTTCTGCAGATTAAAAAAGCCGAAAATGCCAATGAAAATCTGATTGCCCGTATTACTCTGGCCAACGGTGAAGTTATTGATGAAAAAGTCGTCGACAGATTTCTTAATAATGAAATCAACTCCGCAACAGCAACTGTTTCGATTTTTGTTGATGTAGACAATGCCGAACACAAGTTGATTCCGGGTAACTATGTTCAATCTGCCATTTTAACCGGAAAACCAACCTATGCCGTTGTTGTTCCTCAATCTGCGTTAAACTATGATACGGACGGCGCTTTTGTATATATTGCAAAAATTGATGAAAACAAAAGCAATGAAAATGACCTGCATGGTGTAGCAGAACAACGCCGTGTCGTTTTGGGTGACCCGATTAACGAAAATGAACAGATTATCATTAACGGCTTAAAAGAAGGCGAAATGATTGTTGTTTCGGGTAATGTAAAAATTCAAAATAATTCTCCGATAAAAATCGGTGTATTGGAAAAATAAGATAGGATAAAAGAAAAATGTTTTCAAAGTTTTTTATTGAAAGACCGCGTTTTGCCGTAGTTATCGCCATTGTTATGGCGTTAGCAGGCTTGGTTTCTGTTTTTACCATGCCTATCGGAATGTATCCGGAAATTGCACCTCCGGAAATCCGTGTTTCTACCGTATATGTGGGCGCCAGTGCCGAAACCGTGGCTAAAAACGTGGGTATTCCGCTTGAAAAAAACATTAACGGTATTGAAAATATGCTGTATATGTCTTCTTCATCGTATAACTCCGGTGCTTATCAGCTTTCTATTGCTTTTGAAACAGGTACCGATCCGGATCTGGATCAGGTAAAAGTTCAAAACCGCGTGCAGCAGGCTTTGAGTTCGCTGCCATCCGAAGTACAGACTTACGGTGTGACTGTTGAACGCCGTTCTTCTGATATTCTGGCCTTTATGCAGGTCACATCACCAAAAGGAACTTATGACAGTAACTTTTTAAATAACTATGTTGAAAATAATATTAAAATTGCCCTCAGCCGTGCTTATGGCGTGGGTGAAGTTAATATCATGGGTTCTGCCACAAGTATGCGTGTGTGGATTGATGCTGATAAAGTCGCCGCCATGAATATTCCGGTTTCGGCCATCAAAGCAGCCATTACCAGCCAAAACGTTCAACCGTCTTTGGGTTCTATCGGCTCTGCACCGGGTGACGGTAAACAGGTTTTGGTATATTCGCTGGAAACGCAAGGCCGCCTGAATGATCCTAAAGATTTTGAAAACATTATTGTCCGCACGGCCGAAGAAGGCGGCTTGGTTCGTTTGAAAGATATTGCCCGCGTCGAGCTGGGTTCAGAGGACTATTTAATGAACTCAACCGTAGACGGACAGCCGGCTGTATCCATTATGATTAACAAATCCTCCGGTGCCAACTCCATTAACGCCATGAAGGCTGTTCGCGCCGAACTGGCCAAACTGGAACGGTTTTATCCGGAAGATTTGGAAGTAAAGATATTCAAAGATACAACGGAATTTATTTCCGCTTCCATTGAAGAAGTATTCTTTACTTTATTCTTAACCTTCCTGCTGGTTGTTTTAGTCTGCTATATGTTCTTGCAGGATTGGCGTGCCACTCTGGTACCGTCCATTGCCATTCCGGTATCTATTCTGGCAACGTTTGCCATGATGAAAACTTTAGGCTTTAACCTGAATATTCTGACTTTGTTCGGTTTGGTACTGGCTATCGGTTTGGTGGTTGATGACGCTATCGTTGTTGTAGAACGCACACTGGCTTTGATGCAGGCTGAAAAACTGAGTGCAAAACAAGCTGCTGTTAAAGCAATGGAACAGGTTTCCAGCGCCGTTGTGGCAACTACTCTGGTTTTGCTGGCTATTTTCGTACCGATTGCTTTTATGGGCGGTATTACCGGTAAAATTTATCAACAATTTGCTATTACCATTGCTTTTGCCGTCGGCTTTTCCGCGGTAAACGCCCTGACATTGTCTCCGGCTTTGTCCGCAACGTTTTTGCGTCCGTTTGAACAAAAAGAAACCGGTGTCTTAGGATGGTTCAACCGCTTTATTCAGGGTTCTACCAACAAATACCTTGTTGCCGTCGGCTATATCGGACGTAAAATAAGTGTGATTGTCTTTATGCTTTTGATACTGATTGCCTTAAACGGCTTCTTCCTGAAAATTACGGCGACGTCATTTTTACCGGATGAAGATCAGGGTATCATTATGGTTAACGTTCAATTACCGGAAGGTGCTTCAAACGTCAGAACCAAAGCCGTTAACACAAAAATATTGGAAGCCATCAAAGACCATCCCGCCATTGAATCCGTAATGACCATGGAAGGCTTCAGTATTATGGCCGGTCAAGGCGAAAACGTCGGTTTTGCCGTTATTTCACTCAAAAACTGGGCCGAACGTAAAGGTGATGATTTATATTCTACCAATGTTTTGCGTAACTTAATGGGACGGGTTTCCAACTTCTCCGAAGCAAAAATCCAAATGTTTGAAATGCCGGCTATTCCGGGACTGGGCTCCACCAACGCCATGGATTTCAAGATTCAGGCCGTTGACAATACCGACATGAAGGATTTGGAAAAAACGGTAAATAACTTTACACGTCAGGCCATGGCTCTGCCGCAGATTTCTCTGGCCTATTCAACCTTTAACGCGCAAACACCGCACGCCTACATTGAAATTAACCGCGAAAAAGCCGAATCGCTCGGTGTGGCAATCGGAGATATTTACAGTACTTTGCAAACCTATATCGGTTCTTCGCACATCAACGATATTAACATCGGTACGCAGGTAAACAAAGTTAAAATTCAGGCAGACTGGAAATACCGCAAGGATCTTGAAAGTCTGAACAAAATCTATGTTCAAAGCGGAAAAGGCGAAATGGTGCCCCTTGGCAGTCTGATTAAGATGAAAACGGTTTTATTACCGCGTGGTATTGACCGTTATAACCAATATCCTGCTGCTACGGTAAATGCCGTTGCCGCCAGCGGATACAGTTCCGGTGAGGCTATGCAGGCTTTGGAAGATTTGGCTACCCAGACACTACCGAAAGGCTATACTTATGCCTGGTCCGGAACAAGCCTGCAAGAAAAGAACAATCAGGGACAAATTTTCTACATTATCGCATTTGCCGCTTTGTTTGCATATTTGTTCATGGTTGCACAATATGAAAGCTGGATGATTCCGCTGGCTGTTATGCTATCGGTTTTGACGGCCATGCTTGGCGCAACCTGCGGTTTATTTGCCACCAATATGTCTTTGAGCATATATGCCCAATTAGGTTTGGTGTTGTTGGTCGGTCTGGCCGCTAAAAACGCTATTTTGATTGTTGAGTTTGCCCGTGAAGCACATATGGAAGGCAAATCTGTTCTGACTTCTGCTTTGTATGGTACGCGCGAACGTTTCCGCGCCGTGCTGATGACTGCCTGTACCTTTATTCTGGGTGTGGCGCCGTTGGTATGGGCTACCGGTGCTTCTGCCGGCAGTCGTGTTGCCGTGGGCGTTCCTGTATTTACGGGTATGGTCGTCGGTACATTAGCCGGTTTGGTTTTCATTCCGTTAATGTATATCTTGATTCAAACCATTACCGATTATAAAAAACCGGAAGGCAAAAATGCAGAGTCTAAGGATTAAAGCAGCTCAGACACTGCAATCCATTTTAGAAAACAAAATCTTTTTCGGGGAATTAAAAAAGCAATTCTCCGAAAAAGATTTGCCTTTTATAAACATGCTGATTTTGACAACTCTGCGGCATTATACCATGCTGCAGGCTGTAACAAATTCTTTTTTACGTAAAAAAATTCCGCATAAACATCGTATTGCCGAATATCTGCTGATTCTGTCCGTAAGCGAACTGTTATTTATGAAAACGGCGCCCTATGCCGTGATTGACGATACGGTAAACAATATCCGCCAAACAACTGACCGTTTTTTAGGCGGGCTGGCCAATGCCATTCTGCGAAAAATACCGTCTCGAAAAGAAAATCTGCTCAAAAATTTTGAGAAAATAAATCCTCTGCCTGCTGATTTTCTACCGGTTTTGGACGGTTATACGGAACACGAAAAAAAACAGATTGCTCAAAGTATTTTTTGTCCTCCTCCGCTTGACCTGACCGTTAAAAAAAATGCCAAAGAATGGGCAAATAAATTAAATGCGGATTTACTGCCAAACGGTACAATCCGACTCTTTGATGCCCCCAAAGTGCAGCAAATCGAAGGTTTTTCTTCCGGTGACTGGTGGATTCAGGATGCCGCTGCCAGTCTGCCTGTTCAAATACTGGGTAATGACCTGCGCGGCCTGAAAGTGGCAGATCTCTGTGCGGCTCCCGGCGGAAAAACAGCTCAACTGGCAGCCAGAGGTGCCGAAGTTACAGCTGTTGATATATCGGCAGACCGGCTTAAAACACTTCAGGAAAACATGCACCGGCTGGGATTTGACAATATAAAAACTCTGGCCGTTGATGCGCTTGATTTTCTGAATAATTCTCCGGAAGCGTTTTTTGATATTGTTCTGCTTGACGCACCATGTTCGGCAACCGGTACTTTTCGCCGCCATCCTGAAATTCTGCACATCAAAAATCGTCAGGATGTTGTCCAGCAGGCTGCTTTGCAAAAACAGCTGCTTGACAAATGCCACCGCATTTTAAAATCTGACGGTATCTTGGTATACAGCACCTGTTCTATTGCCAAAGCCGAAGGTGAACTGCAAATTTCAGACTTTTTACGTGAACATAAAAATTTCCGGCGTATTCCGGTTGCCTCAGAAGAAATATCCGTTTTTGGTTCTTGGCCGGATAATCTTATTACGACTGACGGCGCTATTCGAACCCTGCCGTTTTTCGCTTCCGAAAAAAATGGTATGGATGCCTTTTTTATTTGCAAATTGAAAAGAATAATTTAACAAATTATGTTTATACTGCCTTTATATTCTAAGGAGAAAAAGCCATGCTGAGTCTTAATATATTTGCTTATGTTATTCTTGTTCTCGTCAGTTTTTCGGCGATGTTGTCCGTTTATACGCCTGTCGCCAACAAAAGTTTGCAGACAACCGAATTTAAGCTGTATATGCTGCCGTTTAGCTATATCCTTATTTTTTACGCCATAGGAACGGTTGCTATTTATTTTGGCTTCAGACACAATGACTTTATTGAACCGCTGACGGCTTCCCGGGCTTTTGTTCCGCTTGGGCTGGCTGCAGTTATTTTTATATCGGGGCTTTTATCTTCCCCAAATATACACCGGCTTATCGTTGTTGCCTGCGTTGCCGTAACGGTTTGGATGCAACCGCTCGGAGAAGGTTTTCCTTTTCCGCAAATTCCGGAATGGGCCGCCAAGATTGTCCTGATTGCCTTTTTCTCCGTCTTTTGTATTTTTTATAGTATAATGAACAGTCTGCCGCATATTATGATTGTGCCGTCCGTTATATTATTGTTGGGAATTTCCATATTATCGGCGCTTTCGGCAGCTCCTTTATATTTAGCTTTGAGTTCCGCCGTTTTAATCGGCCCTCTTTGCGGCTATCTCGGCATCAATTTCAATATGGTTAAAGTCTCTTTTGATAACGGCTCCTGCAGTGCTTTGGCTTATCTCATCAGCAATATCTTTCTTTTAGATGCCAGTGAATTCAGTTTCAGCTCCTGCATTGTCTTTACCACAATCTTCTGGGCAGAATTTATTGTGGCGTTGTGGTACAGATATGTTGTTGTCAAATCAGGAGATTTGTCCGAGCATACCTTTTATGCGCAAGCTGCCGATAAATACAATATGCGCACACTGTTGGTAAATATTACACGCATTTGTGCCGTTGCCCTGTTTATCGGCTGGTTTCAGCTTTATTCCGTCAATCAGTTTTCTTTAATTATTGTCTGTCTGGCCATTATTTTCTGGTTAAATTTCAGCTTTGTTCATCCGTCAGAAAAGAAAAACCTGAAACAAATAAATCAAGGCTTTATTTCGGACATTAAACAAAATATATCCGACTTTAAAAGTTCTCTATCCCAAATACAATCTCATGCCGAACCGGATAAAAATAAAACCGGAACTCAAACCCCTAGAAAGGCAAAAACCGAAACACCGGTACGGAAAAGAACTAAAAAAACAAAGACTTCCCCTCGGAAAAAGAAGGCCGAATAGCTTATGTCCTTTACGCCGAATTTATTGTCTCTCAAAAACTTCTTGGGTTCGTCTCCTAAAAAAGCACCCGCCGGTCTGTTTAAAGTTACGGTTGTTGCTTTTGAAGATAATTGCAGTCTGAACTGCGGGTTACGTTTTGCCGAACTCCTGAAACGCAGCAACTTGTTTGACGTTACTTTTTTTAACGAACCTTTTTCTAAAAACTTTTTGAATCTGCAAAGCCGTAATTTTTTTGACTTCATCGACCGCAGCAATAAAATTCTGGCTTCGACGCAGGCTGATATTGTTATCTGGGGCTACGAAGAAGATGGTAAAATCAGACTGAATTTTCAGGTAGATAACCAATATGTTATTCCTAACAATCTGTCTTTTTCTTTGTTTGACAGCTTGTTCATTCCCCTCAATTATCTGACAGATATCAATAACTTTTCCGAATCGCTGCTTTTGCTGATTTACGGCGTTATTGTTGCCGCCGTTACACCGGTGACTAATGAACAAAAACAACGCCGGCCGCAAATTTTGAATGATATCATATCTTTGCTCTCTGCAGATAAATCGCCTAAAGATATTTCAAAAGAATTTATGCCTTATATTATGAATATGCTGGGTAAAATATATCTCAGCAACACACGGGACGACTTATCGGTTCAGGATATCAAAATCATTCAAAACTTGTTTGAAAGCGCCTTGAACAGTAAACAATATATGCGGCTGCCCATTTATTACGGCTGTATCTACAATAACCTCGGTCAGCTTTTTGAAACAGCCTTTCACCAAAACAAACACAATAGTGCTTTTTATTTGAAATCGGCTATTGCCAATTATCAAACCGCCCAGAAAAATTTAAACCGCAATTATCCCTATGACTACGGGTTGATTGCTTATCATCTGGCTTTACTCTATTTCGAATATTGGAAATATAAAGCCGATTTGCAGGCTTTACGTGATGCCGTTGCCCAACTCCGCGAAGCCGAAAAAGTTTATTCTTTTGTGCAATTTCCGCTGTCGTGGTGTCATATCGAAGAACTTTTAGGCAACTACCTGACGGCTCTCGGTATGCAGACACAGAGTAATGAACTGATGCAGCTGGCAATTGAAGCATACAAAAACCGGCAAAAAATATTTACCCAAAAGACTAACCCCACCGTCTGGGCTAACGTGCAGGAAAAAATCGGCAATATTTTTTATCTACTCGGCAAGCAGAATAATGATGACCAATTGATGGAAGAAGCCCGCAATTATTTCAATTCGGCTTTGGAAATTTACACCGAACTGGAAATGAAAGCCGACATCAAGAACGTTAACCGAGCTCTTTTAAAAATCAGAAATTATCTGGGATAACTTGATTTATCCGATTTTATGACTATTTTTCTGAACAAAGGAGATATTTGCCATGACACATTGTATTGAACAAGACAGTTTAAACCGCCGCCGTTCCATTTATGCCTTGGGAAACACCCGCAGTGTTCCTGATACCTGCTTATTTGATACCTTAAAAGATTGTCTGCTTAATTGTCCGACACCTTTTAATGCCCAGACGGCCCGTCTTGTTCTTTTACTCAATAAATATCATACTGATTTTTGGAATCTGGTACTGGCAAAAGTTTTAGATGCCGCACCGGCTAATAAAAAAGACGGTGTCCGGCAAAAAATAAACTCTTTTGCCCAAGGCTGGGGAACTATTCTTTATTTTGAAGATACCGATGCTCTGGCAAAACTGCAGAAAGATTTTCCTCTGTACCAGCAAAATATGAGGGATTGGACTTTGGAAGCCAACGGTATTTTGGAATACATGATTTGGCAGGCGCTTGCTGAAAACGAAATCGGCGCATCGCTGCAACATTATAATGAACTTATCGAAGATACGCTGAAAAAATGGCTGGAACTTCCCGACAACTGGAAAATCATAGCACAAATGCCGTTTGGCAGCATCGAAAAAGCACCGGCTGAAAAAACTTTTCTGCCGACAGAGTCTCGTTTGAAAATTTTCCGGTAATTATTTATGATTAAGGCGGCTTCCCAGCTGATTGGAAAATTCGGCCAGCCCCTTTTTCAATAAAATGCCAATCAAATCCGCCACAATATCTATATCCGTTTCTATATTGGCTTTATCTGCTTTGGAAAAGCCGGAAAGGACATGGTTGACAATACTGTCCGCATCCCGATTCTGCGGATGCCCGATACCAATACGAATCCGGTTATAATTCGGCGTAATGCAAGAATCAATACTCTTCAGACCGTTATGTCCGCCGGCACCACCGCCAAGCTTAGCCTTTATTTTATCGGTCGGCAAATCCATATCATCGTGGATAACAATAATATTTTGCGACAGAATTTTATAAAAATTTGCGGCTTTAACCACACTGTTACCGGAAAGATTCATAAAAGTCTGAGGCTTTAACAAAAATACCTTTTCCCCTTCTATCAAACCTTCGGCAATCAATCCGTCAAATTTGGAACGAAAAGGCAAAAAATTATAGCGGCGATGAATTTCATCAGCCGCCATAAATCCAACATTATGGCGGGTAGCTGCATAGTCCGCACCGGGATTGCCAAGGCCAACCACCAAAAACATCTTTACCTCTTATTGACGCATAAAGTCAACGTGAATAGGCTTGTCAGAAACCGGATGGAATTGAACATCCTGACAAACGGTTTTAATTTTTTTGCCTTCAACATCAACCACGATTTCAGATTTGTAGAAATCTCTCAAATCAAGGGCTTTTTCCAATTCTACCGGATCAAGACTAATCAAAACGGCATCTTTTTTTCCACCATAAATAACGGCAGGAACACGGCCCTCACGACGACATGCACGAGCTGCCCCCTTACCTGCTTTTTCACGCTTCTTTGCATTAAAAGTAACTTCAGTCATTTTCTTTCCTTTACATATTAAATTTTTGCCAACGGCCTCCAGGGGTGCCGCCGGTAACGGCTTTTTACAACAAAAAATACAAATATTCAAGCATTTTTAATAAAATTTTATGATTTTTTTGTTACCTTCTGGGCAACTGAATTATGGAGGTTTCTATGCTGTATATTTTTAGCGGTTTTGTTTTTGGCTGCCTGATTCCTTATTTTGCGCGCCGGATAGGAAAACTTATGCCGGCAACAATGGGATATATTCTTTTAAAAATTTTTATTCCGCAGCATTATATGCCGTGGCGCAAACTTAAAAACGACTTTGAATATATGCAGCTGTTCAAACGCTATATGATGCGCAGTCTGGGCTGGGGTATTTTTACAGCCGCCGTTACCTATTTATTTGCCGTTGTTTTTGATCCTTATTACACAGGCTGGTACATCGCTTTTCTCTGGATAAACCTTCTACTGGTCGAAATCGACAAACGCTTTATGCTCTTACCGGATATTCTTACATTTCCGCTGTTGGTTCTGGGTTTCGGTTATGCGGCCTTAAACGGTGTCTGGCTGGACACCTTTGATCCGCAGCTCATCAGTAACGCGCAAAACAGCTTTATGGGAGCCTGTGCCGGCTATCTGATGCCGGTTGTTGCCAGTATGTTTTTAGTCTGGAAATATCCTGATGCCTTTGGCGGCGGTGATATAAAACTTTTGGCGGCTATCGGTGCCTGGGTCGGTGTTGAGCCTGTTTCTTACATTTTACTGGCATCATGTATTCTTTTTGCCGCAGGCTGCCTGATAAAAAAACAACGTGTCGGTCCGTTTGGCCCGTCTGTTGTCTATGCCGCTTTGCTGGTTTGTCTCTTTTTATTCGGTATCTGAAAAAAATATCCGTCAGCTTCTTGACATTGCATTTTGTACACACTAACTAAACAAATAGTTAAAGAACTAATACGTTAGGAGTATCAAAATGAACATTAAACCATTGCATGATAAAGTTTTAATCAAGCGTGTTGATGAAGAAACAAAAACAGCCGGCGGAATTATTATTCCGGATACGGCAAAAGAAAAACCGTCCGAGGGTGTTATCGAGGCCGTTGGTAACGGTCGTGTGGCTCCGGACGGCAAAGTTATTGCCTTGTCCGTTAAAGCAGGAGACAGGGTTTTGTTTGGAAAATGGGCCGGAACCGAAATTAAGGTCAACGGCGAATCCCGCCTGATTGTCAATGAATCTGATATTTTAGCAATTATCGAATAAAAAACGAAAGGTAAATTAAAATGGCTGCAAAAGATATTAAATTTGGAACAGATGCCCGCAGTAAAATGCTTAAAGGCGTGGAAACGCTGGCAAAAACCGTTAAGGTAACCTTGGGACCTAAAGGTCGCAATGTTATGCTTGACAAGTCTTACGGCGCACCGAAACTGACAAAAGACGGCGTTTCGGTTGCCAAAGAAGTTGTTCTGTCCGACAAATTTGAAAATATGGGCGCTCAGCTCATAAAAGAAGTTGCTCAAAAAACTGCTGACAAAGCCGGTGACGGTACAACAACCGCAACCGTTTTGGCCGAAGCTATTATCCGTGAAGGCTGCAAGGCCGTTGCTGCCGGCATGAATCCGATGGATGTCAAACGTGGTATAGATATGGCCGTAGATGCCGTAGTTAAAGATGTTCAATCTCGCTCTAAAACCGTTCAGTCGTCCGATGAAATTGCTCAGGTTGGTACAATTTCTGCCAACGGAGATACAACTATCGGCGAATATCTGGCTAAAGCTATGGAAAAAGTAGGCAATGAAGGCGTTATTACGGTTGAAGATGCCAAAGGTCTTGAAACAGAACTCGATGTTGTTGAAGGTATGCAGTTTGACCGCGGTTATTTATCACCTTATTTTGTAACAAATCCAGAAAAAATGAATTGCGAATATGACAATCCGTTCATTTTGCTGTATGATAAAAAAATCTCCAATCTGCAGCCGATGATTTCCATTTTGGAAGCCGTTGTTCAATCCGGCCGTGCTTTGATTATCGTTGCCGAAGATATTGAAGGAGAGGCTCTGGCTACTCTGGTTGTCAACAGAATCCGCGGCGGCTTGAAAGTTTGTGCCGTTAAAGCTCCGGGATTTGGCGACAGACGCAAAGCGATGCTGCAGGATATGGCCATTCTGACCGGCGGTCAGGTTATTTCCGACGAACTCGGTATGAAAATTGAAAATGTTACGCTTGATATGCTCGGCACCGCTAAACGTGTTGAAATTACCAAAGACGATACAACCATTATTGACGGCGCCGGTGATAAAGAAGCCATTGCCGGCAGAACGGCTCAAATCCGTCAGGAAATCAGCCAGACAACTTCAGATTATGACCGTGAAAAACTGCAGGAACGTCTGGGTAAACTTTCCGGCGGTGTTGCCGTTATTAAAGTCGGCGGCGCATCAGAAGTTGAAGTTAAAGAAAAGAAAGACCGTATTGATGATGCCTTGCATGCAACCCGCGCTGCCGTAAAAGAAGGCATTGTTGCCGGTGGCGGTACGGCTCTGCTTTATGCAACCAAAGCTCTGGCTTCCCTGAAAACAGATAATCAGGACCAGAATGTCGGTATTGACATTATCCGCAAAGCTTTACAGGCTCCTTTACGTCAGATTGCCGAAAATGCAGGTGTTGACGGTGCCGTGGTTGCCGGAAAATTATTGGAAAGCAAAGATTATAACTATGGTTATAATGCTGCAGCCGGTGAATATACCGATATGATTAAGTCCGGTATTGTTGACCCGACAATGGTTGTCAGAACTGCTTTGCAGGACGCTGCGTCTGTCGGCGGTTTGTTGATTACAACCGAAGCTATGGTTACGGAAATTCCTGAAAAGGAATGCCATTGTGGTGATAATGCCGCTGCTGCCGGCGGTATGGGCGGAATGTACTAAGTTTGCCCGTTTGCCTAATACCGTCTTATCCTCACAGATAAGGCGGTATTTTTTACTTCCGACAGATTATTTCCCCAATACTCCCCGACATTTTAAATATGTGTTGACTTTAAAATATTTTACAACTATTGATTTACATAAAGGAAATATTCAGGATTTGTTCATGAATAAAATTATCAATTTTTATATGACTTTGTTAGCAAAATTTCAGATGCGCCGGCGAAAATACTATTTTTTCCACCACCATTTTTGTATACTGCTTATCGGTCTGCAGGTATTTTTTATTTATCAGCGTTTTCCCTGCCAAAGCAAAATTTATATTTTATCGGAAAGGATATAAAAAAACAGCCCCGCTTCACAGCAGGGCCGTTTTTTATTTTTTCTTTATTCAGGCATTTTCAGCTGTCGGCTGCTGCTCTTTTTTAAGCATCTGGTTGACAATAATATTCATAACACCGGCCACGATAAAACCGCCCCAGAACATATATGAGATATGAGCCAACAGACATACGATTTCCAAAGCAACATAACTGTAAACGGTCACACGCAGGGTTCTGCCGTATGGCGCTTTATAGAGAGCGGACATAATCCAGTGTAAAACCAGAGAATATATTCCCATTATGACCAGCCCCATAATTAACAGACTAAAGAAACAAATACCCAGAACAACCGGTATAATATAGCCCTCTGCCGCATCCAGAAATGTGTCGGCAACTTCCTGATCTATAACCATATTCGGCACTTCGCGGAAATTGTTTATTCTTATTTCATTTTTATGGGCATTTACGCTGTATATGGCGGCACGGCTTATGTAAAGTCCGCTTTCTTTTAACAAAGACTGTTCAAATTCTTCCGTTCTGGTATCCAAAACAATTTTATACATACCGTCACCCGAACCGTATGTACGTTCTATCACGGTATTAACAGGCTTTACAATCATACCGTTTTCAAAAGTAACCGGTAAAAAATCAGCCGTATTTTCTTTTACAATCGGTACATATATACTGACAACTTTGTTGACGGAAACAGCCAAATATAAAGAATAGCACAGGCAAAACAAGGTAAATACTGCGGCACCGAGCCATTTCTTTGTCAACCAAAGATCTTTTTCTTTCATTTTTTTCTCCTTTAAACTAAAACAGCCCGTCAAATAAATCCGGCTGACGATTATTATTTTGCGCTATCACATCCAACGCTTTTCTGACGACAGTATAATTAACTGCGCTTTGATAAGCAAGAGAAATGTTATCGCACTCTTCAACCAACTGTTCAATAAAAGCAAACGAACGCGGTGCGTTGTTGACAATGTACGCCGGAATATCCGGACTTATCAAAATCTGCCGGTCATTAAAAAGCTTTACGATTAAGGTTTGCAACATAATATCGTCCGGCTCTTTAATTTCTACACTCGGCAGCATATTAAGACGGGATTGCAAGTCTTTTAACGGTAAAGCCATCCGACTTGGCGCGGTTTCAGACGTCCACAGCATATAACGTCCCGACACGTTATACATATTGAACAAATGAAAAAGTGCTTCAAGATTAGATTTAGGCGTTAAATTTTCAATAACAATACTTTGGTTTTCATTAGATATCTTATTGACATTACGCAGATTGACTCTTGAAGCATCAATCAAGGATACTTTTACCGGTCTGTCTGCCGCCGATTTTACCTTGTCGGCAAAGAGATGAGCCAAATGTGATTTGCCACAACCTTTTGGGCCGTAAATAATCAAGCCCTGAGCCAGCCAGTCTGGCCAGATATCTATCATCTTAAAGGCTTCATGGTTACACGGGGCCACCATAAAATCCTCGCGCCCCATATAGCTGCGCGTTGCAAAAGCAAACGGTATTTGTTTTAATTCTTCATCTTCTTCAGCCATTGTCATCTTTTGCCAACACTTCCTGAACTTTGCGGTGTAAGTCTTCCAAACTATATGGTTTCCCCATAAAATAAAAATCCGATGAACCGGCCAGCTCCTTACGGGCAATTTCTTCCGAATAACCGGAGGCCAGAATAATCTTCATCTCGGGATATTTCTGATGAACAATTTTAGCCAGCTCGGCACCGCTCAACCCCGGCATCATCATATCCGTTATCATCATATCAAACTCTTCGCCATTTTCAATATGCTCCAGTGCATTTTCCGCCGAAATACACTCAACAACTTCGAACCCTTTACGACGCAACCCCCTTGCTCCCACCGTCCGGACGGCATTTTCATCTTCGACAAACAATATGCGGATTTCTCCGGAATTGGCTGAAAGACGGCGCAAACTGTCAAAAGCCGACACATTCATCCCTAAAATCGGTTTTTCGTTTAATCCCAGAGGCGGCAGAGCCTGTGGTTCCGTTTCCAGTGCCGCCTTGCCGGAACGGTCGCGGATTATTTCCTTTTGAGGTTCCGACGGCAGTTTCTCTTCTTTATCACTTTCGTAGGCCGGCAGATATATTTCAAATGTTGTCCCTTTTCCGACTTCGCTGTGAACTTTTATAAAACCTTCCATCTGCCGCACAATGCTGTAAACCATAGCCAGTCCCAGCCCCGTACCGGAACCGACAATATTCTTTTTGGTTGAGAAAAACGGCTCAAAAATACGGTTTATATTTTCCGGCGGAATACCGCAACCCGTATCGGTTACGCTGATAACCACAAAATCTCCGGGTTTAATGATATCTGCACCAAAATGATACGGCTCGTTCAACCGCTCGCCGCGGGTTACAATAGTCAGGGTACCTTTGCCGTTCATCGCATCTTTGGCGTTAATAGCCAGATTGAGCATAACTTGTGAAAACTGAACCGGATCCACACGAATATACCCCAAATCAGAACCATAATTGATTTGAAAACGCACTTGTTCACCGATAAGGCGTGATAACAGGTGGTCAATTTCCGTAAAAGCTTCCGTTACATCAACAAGTTTCGGATTCAGCGGCTGTTTGCGGGAAATTGTCAAAAGCTGGCGGGCAACATAAGCTGCACGTGTGGCATTTTGTTTGAGCTGTGTCAAATCAGAGAAAGACGGATCTCCGACGCCGTGCCGCTGAAGCAATAAATCACAATAACCGATAACGGCCGTCAGCAAATTATTAAAATCATGCGCCACACCGCCGGCCAGCTGCCCGAATGCCTGCATCTTCTGAGCCTGAGCCACCTGCATTTCCAAACTGCGTTTGTTCGTCGTATCCACTATGTACATAATCATACCATCAATACGGCCGTTGGAATCCGAGAAACGACGCAACATCGGACTTAAATGCAGCTGAATTGTTTTTTCTTCTTTTGTAAAAGCCAGCGTTGTTTCAAAATCATATTCATTACCCACATTTTGGTTATAGGCATCAAAAGCTTCTTTGATTTTATTTTTTGTTTCATCCTTAAAATAATCGCTTATTTTCTTACGTTTGATTTCGGCTGCCGTTTTTTCAAATATCTCTGTAACATGACCGTTGATTTCCAAAATCTTCTGCTGCTTATCGGCAAATACAATTCCCACCGGTGCTGTCGTAAACAGCCATTCAAACTTATCCGATATCTCGCCGAGCCGGCGTTTCAATTCCTCATCATTCGGTAAATTCCAGATAACCACGCCGCGTGTTTTCAATTCTGAATTTTCACGGACATTCTGCTGCCGGACATAGGCTTCTACGCAGCCGTGAGCCGTCTTAAACAAAATATTTCCGCTGAACATTCCCGTGCTGTTATGCAGTTGTTCCGGTTTATAACTGACAAAATCATCAACTTTTTTACCGACGGCGTCATTTTTATCCGTATTCAGATAATCGGCCAGCGTATCATTGATGTATTCAATTTTTCCGGTATTATCACAGGTATACAAGCCTACCGGCAGAAAATCCAAAAAATTATGCAGCGAGGACATCTCATCTTCGTATACCTGCTCCATATTTTTATAGGATGTTATATTTTCAACGGTCCAGAATATATAAGTCTCTTTACGGATTTTTTTTAAGGAAAATTCATCCTCGAATATATCGGCCTTGTTCAGATAAATCGGCTTTACACTTACGCGCAGCCATTCTTCGGCAACAAAAACACTGTTCTTATCGGGATTTACGGACAAGCGAACTGTTGTCTGCTGCAGTTTATTCACGGCTGAACTGAGTTTTTGCAAATCCAGCCGGTTGGCTGCCGAATCGATAATATTACGTTCCAAAAAATCCAAAACGGTTTCGTCTTTAAAGTATTCTACGGCCTCGTGATTGGCTAAAACAGGAACACCTGCCGAATTATCTATACGATGATATTTACTTTTATCATTCAAAATCTCAGAAGCCAGTGCACCAAAACCAATCGCATTTTCGCTTACTTTCAAAATACGGATTGTTACCAAAATGCACAGAATATTCCAAATAACGATGGATATAATGATATAAAATGTATACTGCGGATATAAAAACAGAGCAAACAAACTTAAAGACATAAACATAATGGCATAGGCCAGAAAGACCAAATTTCTTTCCAACTGTCTGTCAGGACGCCGTCTGTTTATGTCTTTAAGCATTTATGCTCCTTTAGGTTAAAACATCGGCTTTTGTTTTACCCGTACGTTTGGTAATCTCGCCGATTTGACGTGATACATCGGCTAAACTCTCCAAAGTCTGAGCCACATCTTCGTTCAGATTTTCAGTTTCATAACGTTCCAGATATACACGCAGCGTTGCTCCGTTGGTTCCTGTTCCGGACAGACGGTAAACTATACGAGATTTATCCGTAAAGTATACAATCAGGCCGTTCTTGGTCGAACTGCCGTCCACCGGATCATTATAAACAAACGGCTTGGCTTCTGCCACCTTATAGGAACCGAAAGTTTGTCCGGCCAACTGAGGCAGACGTGCTTCCAAATCAGCCATTAGCTGATTTGCCGTTTCAACATCCAAAGCTTCATAGTCGTTGCGCATATAGTAGCTGCGCCCGTACTTTTTCCAGTGTTCTTCCGTAATTTCTTGTACGGACTTTCCGGTTGCGGCAATAATGCTTAACCAGAACAACACAGCCCAAATACCGTCTTTTTCCCGAATATGGCTTGAACCTGTGCCGAAACTTTCTTCACCGCAGAATGTAATCCGGTTGCTGTCCATCAAATTACAAAAATATTTCCAACCGGTCGGCACTTCATAATAGCCGATATTAAGGGCTTCGGCTACGCGGCCGACTGCCGTCGAGGTTGCTGCCGATTTGGCTACGCCGTAAATGCCGTTTTTATAAGCCGGTATAAGTTTATAATTGTCTGTCAGAATTGCCAGACTGTCGCTTGGCGTAACAAAAAACTTTTTACCCAAAATCATATTACGGTCACCGTCGCCGTCATTGGCCGCGCCAAAATCAGGTGCTTTATCCGAATACATCAAATCCACCAGACTCTTGGCATAAATCAAATTCGGATCAGGGTGTAAACCGCCGAAATCTTCCAACGGAACATAATTTAAAACCGAACCTTCCGGCGCACCCAGAATTTCTTCAAAAATCCTGCGGGCATAAGGACCGGTTACGGCATTCATGGCATCAAATACCATTGTAAAACCGCCGGCAAACAATTTTTTCAAAGCCTCAAAATCAAAAATATGCTCCATCATATCCACATAATCTTTGACCGGATCTATTACTTCAATTTCCATATTATCCAGCTTTTGAGTACCCAGACGGCTCAAATCAACATCCGACACATCCAATGTCTTATATTCCGTAATTGTTTTGGAAATTTCATAGATTTTATCACTGACGGCTGTCGGACACTGACCACCGGAAGCTACTGCGTATTTAATACCGAAATCCCCGTTTATTCCTCCCGGATTGTGGGAAGCAGACAAAACGAACCCGCCATCCGCTTTATTCATCAGCAAAACATGAGAGGAAGCCGGTGTTGAAATAAAGCCGTTTTGGCCGACAATCACTTTTTTCATACCGTTGGCCGCCGACATTTTTATAATTTTCTGAATGGCAATTTTATTGTAATAGCGCCCGTCTCCGCCTAAAATAAACGTCAGCCCTTTTACGCCGCCGATAGCATCAAACACGCTCTGCACAAAATTTTCCAGATAATTTTCCTGCAAAACAACTTTAGATTTTTTCCGTAAACCGGCCGTACCCATTTTCATATCGGTATAGGCGGTTGTTTTTACAATTTTCAGCATATACAGCCCCTTTCTCAATAATTTTAACTTTGTACTATATATGTATCATTTAAAAAAAGGCCAGGTAAAGTTTTTTTCACAAGCTAGACACATTTATTTATGCTGCCACATAAAATCTGCCAAAATCAAAAGTTCACGACGTGCATAGACATCGGCCATAGACATTTGCAAAGTTTTGCAAGACAGCTGATCTGCCACGCTGAAACCTTCTTTAATGTGTGTATATACCTCTCTGTTTTCCAAAACAGGACGGCTGCGAAAACCAAGACGCCGAGACTGTTTGTCCAGCTCCTGCCCAAATTCTTCATCGGCCGAATCCGCCATATTTCTGACAACAATCCAATTCAGATACCTGATACCGGCTGCTGCCTGATTCTTTTTTGCCGTCCAGATAAGGTTCAAATACGAATCGTCTGACCGCCAGTCCGCGTCTTGTCTGTTCTGCACCAAGGTAATCAGGGTATGTGCCTTTGAAAATACCGGAATAAATGCTTCGTTTTGAGATGCCGGTACATCTGCAATCACAACAGAACAATCTCCGAAATTATCACTCAGTAAATCTTTCTTTGTAAGCTGCCGCGGCATCTTCAAACCGGTATTTGTTTTCAGTAATTCCTGCCTTTTTTGTAAAAAAATTTCCGTAAATTCAGAATGAATGCCGACCGTATAGCCGTCCTTAAGCAACGCTGCCGCCAGATTAAAAGCTAAAGTTGTTTTACCGGTCTCAGCTCTTTTGCTGCTTATTACAATCAGCGGCGTACTCATCAGCGCTGTGCCATTTTCAGTGAACCGCTGTCTGCCGTTACCAGACAAGACTGTTTACTGCGTTTCATATTCCGGCAGATTGTATTGGCATCATTTTTAGCAAGACCCACAACTTTTGAACGGTATACCGTCCTGTTTTCCGCCTGTACTTTTTCAACTTTGATATCATGAACAGGATATCTTTTGGCTAATTTATTTTTGATTGTCAAAGCATAATTGCGCGCCCGCTTATAGTCGGAAAAAGAACCGACCTGAACGGCATAACGACCACTAGTTCTGCTTGCCGCCGCCATTTTTGTTGTTTGGACTGCAGGTTTCGTTTCTGCTTTGGCCAGTCGTGTATTTTTACTCTGAACCGGAGTCTTTTTCTGTACGGCAGCAATACGCGTTGCCTTTGCCTTCATATTTTTACCGTTAATTTCCGCGGTGAGCAGGGCTACATCAATCTCCTTGCCGGATTGCATCTGCCGCAACCCTTTATCCATCATCTGCGCTACTTTTTTGTCCCGCTCGTTAACGCTGTTATGCCCCATTGTTACGGCAATCACTCTTTTCCCCGAACGTTTGGCTGATGTCACAATATTATAACCGGCCGCTGCCGTAAATCCTGTTTTCATACCGTCTGCACCGGCAAAAGTTTTCAAAATATTATTATGTCCGCCGATTGTCTGTCCCTTATACTTAAAACTTTTGGCTGAAAACCAGCTGTAATACTGCGGAAAATGATGATATACCGCCATAGCCAGAACAGCCATATCCCGCGCTGTTGTTTTTTGCTGTCTGTTCGGCAAACCGGAAGCATTTTTAAAAGTTGTATTATTCATTCCCAGTTTGCGCGCCGTTTTGGTCATCAATACGGCAAAATCTGCTTCTGATTTGGAAAAATGTTCAGCCAAAACAGTCGCACAATCATTCGCCGATTTTACAATCACGGCCATAACGGCATCTTTAACAGTAATCGTTTCGCCTGCCCGTAAGCCCAGTTTGGATGGTGACCGGCCGGCAGCCGTGCGCGAAACTTTCAATTTATCGGTCAGTTTAATATGATTATTTTCCAGAGCATTAAAAGTAATATACAAAGTCATAAGCTTTGTCAGAGAGGCCGGATAACGCCGTTCGTCAGCGTTCATTTCATACATAACATCACCATTTTGCGCATCTATCATAATAGATGAAACCGAAGCTTGTGTTGTTGAAATTTGTAATAAAGCCCAAATAAACGTACATAAAAATGTAATTTTTCTAACCATTTTTCCCTCTGGATTTTTATTCTGATTGTTTTCACTTTACGCCTTAAATGGAAAAAAAAGGTTAAGATTGTCTGCAACCTGCCAAAAAGATTTTTTTAATTTTATTTAACTTTAAATATTGACTTTCTTCCTATTTGATTGTATTAACTATTTCGTTAATCTCCTGATGGCGGATGTAGCTCAGTTGGTTAGAGCGCTGGTTTGTGGTACCAGATGTCGAGAGTTCGAATCTCTTCATCCGCCCCAGATTAAAAAAGGCATTTCTTTACGAAGTGCCTTTTTTTGTTTTTATTTGACAAATAATACTTGACAAAAACATATCATCATGCTAGTTTACTTTTCGAAAATTAATTTTTATGCAAATTCTTAACACTAACAGCTACAAATGGATGTGAATTGAAAAGTCTTCTGGTTCTTGCCATTGTGAAATGATGATTGAACTATGAAAATGAATTCTAGTTTTTTCATTTTCAACTTCTGTTTTGTTGTGAAACACGGCAGAAGTTTTTATTGATTACTATCCAATCCATATATGCGCATCCTGGCGATAAAATCCCCAAGATGTTTCAACCTCGCTCCTATTTTTAATAAAGCGAGGTTTTTTTATTTATGTAAAACCCCGCCGGATTATAAAATCGGCGGGGTTTTTGTAAGTTTCAAAAGAAATTATTGCGCATTTATCAGCATAATCTCAACACGACGATTTTGTGCTCTGCCTTCTGCCGTTGCATTGGATGCAATCGGATTAGCCGCACCTGCACCGTATGAACTGATACGGCTGCCGGCAACTTTACGCAATGCCAGATAATTTGCTACTGCTGCCGCCCGACGTTCTGACAGAGGCTGATTGATTTTATCATTACCCGTACTGTCTGTATAACCGACAATCTGCAATCTGGTTTTGTCATATTCATTGGCAACCAGAGCCACCGAATCCAAAACATTGTTTGCCGATGTTTTCAGGGTCGCTTCATTGGTATTGAAAGTTATGCTGTTCGGCATAATCAAACGAACGTTATCACCGTCCCGCGCAACCTGAACGCCGGTTCCGGTCAGTTTTTCACGCAATTTTCTGGCCTGAATATCCATATAACCGCCCGTAGCCGCGCCTGTCACACCACCGATACCGGCACCAATCAAAGCACCTTTTTCACCACCTATCAAAGCGCCGACACCGGCACCGACAGCCGTTCCGATTCCGGTACCCCATGCCGTTTTAGAAACTTTGCTTTCTCCCGTATAAGGGTCTGTTGCACAAGCTGCCAAAAAACAAACGGCAACCAAACTTAAAATTACCTTTTTCATTTTCTTCTCCTTAAAAATTAGCAATACGAGCCAAAGCTTCTTCAACCTTTGTTTTATTTTCCAAAGCTTCTGCCTGACGGCGTTTTTCTTCGGCAACGACCGCGGCCGGTGCTTTGGCAACAAAACTCTCGTTGCTTAGTTTACGATTATAGCCTTCCAGATTTTTATTTAGTGTTTCCAGTTCTTTTTGTAAACGAGTCCGCTCTGCTTCAAAATCAACAACACCCTTCAACGGAATCAATATAACGGCCTCACGGCTGACGGTCTGTACCATATCTTTGGTAATTTCATGCCCGTTCAAATCTTCCAGTGTTTCCAGTCTGGCTAATTTGCAAATCAATGTTTTCTGCCGGTCTAAGACAGACATCGTTTCAGCCGTTGCACCTTTGACATAGACATGAAGTTTCGCGCCCGCAGGCAGATTCATTCCGGCTCGCAGCGAACGAATGGCCGTAATAAAGTCCACAGCTCTGTCTATTTCATTTTTATCGGCTGCATTTATTTTTTCATCAACCGGCCAAACTTCGTGAATCAATTTACCGGAACGTTCTGTCAGATTATCCCACAATTCTTCGGTGATAAACGGCATAAACGGATGCAGCATAACTAAAATTCTATCCAGAGTCCAGGCTGCAACCGCGCGAGTTTCTTCGATTTCTGCAGAATTTTCACCATAGAAAATCGGCTTAATCAATTCAATGTACCAATCGCAGAATGTTCCCCAGATAAACTGATAAACCGTATTAGCCGCATCCGAGAAACGGAAATTGTTTAAGCTTTCGGTAACTTCAGCAGAAGTTTCTTTAACTTTAGCAATAATCCATTTGTTAATCTCCAGCTTGGCTGACGTTATGGCAAAGTCTTTAACCTTATAGCATTCGTTCATTTCGCAAAAACGCGCGGCATTCCATAATTTTGTGGCAAAGTTACGGTATCCCTGAATACGCGAATCGGACAAATTGATGTCACGACCCTGTGTTTCCATGGCTGCCATGAAGAAACGCAGGGCATCAGCTCCGTATTTTTCAATTGTTTCCATCGGGTCAACGGTATTGCCTTTGGACTTGCTCATCTTACGCCCCTGCTCATCACGAACCAGTCCGTGAATATAGCACTTTTTGAACGGAACTTTTTTCATCATATACATGCTCATCATCATCATACGGGCAACCCAGAAAAAGATAATATCAAATCCGGTTACCAGAACAGATGTCGGATAAAAAGTATCGAGATATTCGGTTTTATCCGGCCATCCCAATGTCGAAAACGCCCACAAACCGGAAGAAAACCAAGTATCCAGCACATCGGTTTCACGAGTCAGTTCCACCTTTTGACCATAATGTTTGTCGGCTGCCGCCTGTGCTTCTTCAGCATTTTCTTCACAGAAAATTTCTCCGTCCGGTCCATACCAAATCGGCATCTGGTGTCCCCACCACAGCTGACGGGAAATACACCACGGCTGAATATTGCGCATCCATTCAAAATATGTTTTCTCGTAACTCTTCGGAACAAATTGCATTTCACCGTTTTCAACCACACGCAGAGCTTCCACCGCCAGTTTCGGCGCATCTACAAACCATTGGTCGGTCATCAAAGGTTCGATAACCACGCCCGAACGGTCGCCGTACGGAATAACCATCGGGTGATCTTCTATTTTATCCATTAAACCCAGTTCCGTCAGTTTTTCAATTGTTTTGGCACGGGCTTCCATGGTAGACAAACCGGCATACGGAGTGTTTTCATTTAACGTGGCATCCGGATTCAAAACGTTAATCATCGGCAGATTATGGCGTTTACCGACTTCAAAGTCGTTAAAATCATGAGCCGGCGTAATTTTAACGGCGCCGGTTCCTTTTTCCGGATCGGCATGGTCATCGCCGATAATCGGAATAACCCTGTCAATAATCGGAATAATACAATTTTTACCAATCAGATGCGCCAGTTTCGGATTATCCTTGGAAACAGCCACAGCCGTATCACCAAACATTGTTTCCGGACGCGTTGTGGCAATATGGATATATTCTCCTTCCATGCCTTCAATCGGATATTTATAGTAATACATTTTACCGACGGTTTCTTTCTGCACAACTTCCAAATCCGAAACGGCTGTTCCCAACTTAGGATCCCAGTTAACCAGCTTTTTCGCCTTGTAAATCAAGCCGTCTTTATAAAGAGAAACAAATATTTTGCGGACGGCGCGGGATAAACCTTCATCCATTGTAAAACGTTCGCGACTCCAATCGCAGGAAGCCCCCAGACGACGGAGCTGACGACAAATCGTACCACCCGACTGCATGCGCCATTCCCAAACACGTTCTATAAATTTTTCACGCCCCAAATCGTGACGGGTCAGACCTTCTTTAGCCAGATTACGCTCAACAACCATTTGCGTGGCAATGCCGGCATGATCCGTCCCCGGCTGCCATAAAACTTTTTTACCGAGCATACGATTATAGCGAATCAGAATATCCTGCAATGTATCATCAAGAGCATGTCCCATATGCAGAACCCCCGTAACATTCGGCGGCGGAATGACTATAGAAAACGCCTCTTTTTTACCACGCATATCCGGCTTAAAATCGCCGTCATTTTCCCATTTTTCATAAATTTTTTCTTCAAAATCTTTTGGATTATAATTTTTCTCTAACATTCTTCTTTTTCCGTTTTTCTTATATTTTTGACAATCAATTTCTAAAAAGCAAGGAGGAAAATAAGCCGTCAGGCCAATGAATTTTCCTTTACGCACACTCGGTCATCATGGTTATCATTAGAGTTTGGCATATCAGCCTTTACGGTACGCTTGGCAAAATATGTCCGATACTTTTTCATAATTTTTTTGGCGACATCATCAAAACTCCATACACCGAGCTGATACGGAATATCCTCGCGTTTGACAATCATATTTTTAGTCAGTTCAAAAACTTCGTCTTCTTCCGCTACCGGTTCTTTTTTTGCCTTTTTCTCCGACAAAAAATGCGTACGGCTTTGTTGTTCCTTATCAACAATAGCTTCCCGAATTGCCTTTAATATCGAATCAACAGACTCTTCCGTTTTTGCCATAAAATTATGCCTCAAGTTAAAATTAAAACCTGAGGCATCTTATCAAAGTTTATTTTAATTGGCAATAGCTTTGCACTATTTATCAATGGATAAAGTCAGCCATTTTTTCTTCGTATTCTGATAGTTTCCTTCGGCATCATAATACTTCACGTTCAAAGCCATTTTTTTTGCGGTCAGCTTGCCCATTGTCTGCATCAGCTGCAAACCGGAAACATAGTAATCATGCAGCGCTTTGACTTCATTTACCTGAGAGGTCAGCAAAGTCTGGTAAGCGTTCAACACATCCAAAACCGTGCGGTTTCCCAAAGCCTCTTCTTTTTGCGTACCTTCCAGCGCAATAGCCGAAGCTTTAATCTGAGCCTGAATAGAGGTGATATTGGACTTGTTGGTCTGCATAGACTGCCAATAACTTGTCACACCGGCAACAACCGCGCGTTCAGCTTCCAAAACGCCTTCCTGAGCCTGCCACTTTTGGTATTTGCTTTTACGGATTTTGGCACGTGTTGCTCCGCCGGCATAAAGCGGAACGTTCATATCCAGAGAATACTGTGTACTTGTTGTACTCGGATTTTTCGGCGTGTGATGATTTGACTGCGTATTTTTACCGGTAGATGCCGTAAAAGATACTTCCGGCAGCAAAGCACCTTTATTGCCGCTTACGGCATAAGACGCCGAATCCAGCTGTTTTTTGGCAGACAACAGAGAATAGTTATTGCTGCGCGCATAATTCATTGCCTCGTCAAAACGTGTCGGAAACATTTTTGTAATTGCAGCCGGATTTTGCAAATTTACCGGTTCTTTACCGACAATCTGCAAATAAGTTGCCTTGGATACGGCCAGATTTCCCTCGGCAGAAATCACATCTGACTGGGCTTCGGCATAGCTGGCACGAGATTGCGCTACATCTGTCCGCGTTACTTCTCCCACGTCAAAACGGGCTAAAGTTTCATCAAGTTGTTTTTTCAGCAGACGTTCATTATTCTTTTGCAGACGGACAATTGCCTCATCCCGCATCACATCAAGATAGGCAACTGACGCATTCAGTAAAACAGACTGTTCAACCGCATATAAATCCTGAATACCGGCCTTGGCAGCAGAATCCGCCGCTTTAACGGCATTATAGGTTTGAAAACCGCTGAAAAGAGATTGTGTCACACTGCCATTATATCCTTTTTGGTAACCGTCTACCGTTTTGCTGCCGGTTTCCCGAACGTGTGCATCCTGATAATTTCCATTCAAACTGATATTCGGACGAAAACCCGAACGTGCCGAAGCTGCATCCTCATTTGCCGCACCGCTGACAGCACGTTGTCCGTGCAATGTCGGGTTACTGGTATATGCTTCACTCATTGCATCATAAATTGTATCGGCCTCGGCATTGGCGCAAATAAAAGCGCTCAGCGAAGCTATTAAAAGTAACTTTTTATTCATGGCTATCTCTCTGATAAACTCCTATTTTTTCCATTTTTCAGCTATAAAGCCAAAAAATTTAAAAATCAAACAATATCTTTTATTCAAAGATAAAAATGTTATATTGTTAAGCAATTTTCAATCAATTTTTACTAATGTCTAGTATAAAAAGGTATGTTAAAAATTATGGGAGATTAACTGTGGTGAAAGAAAATAAAAGTGTTATAGATGAAATTGACCGCGCACGCTTAAAATTATCAATTGAGCATTATGCCAAATATTTTATCGGCAAACGCAATTGTGAACTGACAAAAGACGAAGCTTTTAAAGTAATTGCCCTTGCCGTCCGTGAATTTGCCATGGACCGCATGTATGATACTATTGCCCGTTACAATGAACACGGCACAAAACGCATTTATTACCTGTCTATTGAATATCTGATTGGCCGTTCTTTGGAGAATAACCTCTATAACCTCGGACTTTATGACATATTAAAAGATATAAAAATAGAAGGTTTTCCTGACTTTTCCCTGAACGATATTTTTGACGCCGAATACGATCCGGCCTTAGGCAACGGCGGTCTGGGACGACTGGCTGCCTGCTATCTTGATTCAATGGCTTCACTCGGTATTCCGGGATTTGGTTACGGCATCGACTACCAATACGGCTTATTCAAACAAAAATTCGAAAACGGTTATCAGGTCGAACAAGCCGATAACTGGCTCGGTGATGATTCCCCGTGGCAATTTGCCCGCACTGACCGTACCGTTACCATTCCAATCGGCGGCCATGTCGAAATGTATAATAAACCGGACGGTAAAGTCAGCTATGTCTGGGCAAACACAAACAACCTCTACGGCGTACCATACGATTTTCCGGTGGTCGGCTACGACGGCAAATCTGTTAATTACCTGCGTCTGTTTTCGGCCAAAACCGATGATGAACTTGATTTGAATATTTTTAACAACGGCGGTTATATCGAAGCCGTCCGCGATAAAATCCGCACCGAAACAATTTCCAAGGTTTTGTATCCGTCCGACAATATCGAGCAAGGCAAAGAACTGCGCCTGACCCAGCAGTACTTTTTTGTATCCTGTGCCATTCAGGATATTATCCGCCGCTTTATGGAAAAAAGCAACGATTTCAAAAAAATGCCGGATTATATCTGCATTCAGCTGAACGATACACATCCGGCTCTGGCTATTGTCGAAATGATGCGCCAGCTTATGGATGTTTATGGACAGGAATGGGATGATTCATGGGCTATTGTTACCAAAATATTTGCCTATACCAATCATACCCTTTTGCCGGAAGCTCTGGAAAAATGGAGCAGTTCTATTATCGGCCGCATTTTGCCGCGCCATTTGCAGATTATTTATGAAATTAACCGCCGCTTTATGGAATTTGCCCGCAGCCGCTTCGGTGAAGATTCTTATAAACTCGGTAAAGTGTCCATTGTGGACGGAGACGGCGACAATCAGGTCATCCGCATGGCCAACCTTTCCATCGTCGGCTCTTTTTCGGTTAACGGTGTGGCCAAATTGCACTCTGAACTGGTTAAACATTCTCTGGTGCCGGAATTTTATGAACTGTGGCCGGAAAAATTTACCAATGTTACAAACGGCATTACACCCCGCCGCTGGATGCTGCGTGCCAACAATGATTTGGCAACCCTGATTTCCGAAAAAATCGGTACGTCCTGGATAACTAATCTCGATATGCTGCAGGACATCGAAAAATATATTGATGATAAAAATTTCCTGAAAGAGTTTTTAAAAATTAAAAATGAAAACAAAAAACGTCTTTCCCAAAAAGTTTACCGTGCTACCCGTATTATGGTTGATCCGAACAGCATGTATATTGTTCATGCTAAACGTATTCACGAATATAAGCGGCAGTTAATGACTGTTTTGCAGATTATCGGCGACTATCTTGCCATTATCCGTGATAATGTCCGTCCGATTACGCCGAAAACATATATTTTTGCCGGTAAAGCTGCACCGTCATATACTTTTGCCAAGCTCATTATCAAACTGATTAACAATGTGGCAGACGTTATCAACAATGACGAGCGGGTCAGCGAATTTCTGAAAGTCGTCTTTATTCCGGACTACAAAGTTTCGGTTGCAGAATACCTTATTCCGGCAGCTGATGTCAGCTGTCAGGTTTCTACGGCCGGTTTTGAAGCTTCGGGTACCAGCAATATGAAATTTGCCTTAAACGGTGCACTGACTGTTGGTACATACGATGGCGCCAATATTGAAATACGCGAAGCCGTCGGCGAAGAAAACTTTTATTTATTCGGTTTGACTGACGAACAGGTTCGCGGCAAACGCCTGACCTATAATCCGCGTGAATTATATGAAAAATCCGATTATATCAAACGTATTCTGAATGCCGTAAATTCTAATATGTTCTGCGAAAAAGATTATCCGCAGCTGTTCCGGCCGATTTTCGACGCTTTGCTGAACAGCGATTACTATTTTATTCTGGCGGATATAGAAGCGTTCAATAATACGATTCATCAGGCTGAACGTGATTATAACGACAGAGAAAAATGGGCGCAGAGAGCCATTATCAATGTTGCCCGAATAGGTTATTTCTCCAGTGACCGTGCCGTTATGGATTACGCCCAAAACATTTGGCATGTTAAACCTGTTGTTGACTAAAATATCTTATCCGGTTTTGAAAAATCCCCGCTGCAATTTCTGCTGCGGGGATTTTTTATTAAAACAGATACTCTGTCTTTTCACCATTATAAGGATTTATTTTTATAATTTTCTGACATTTGCCGCCGGCATATTCCGCCTCATAAATCATATACGGAAATCCGGAGCGGTTATAATGTGTTTCCCGAATAACATTTCCTTTACTGTCCCTTACATATTTAACATGGAAAAAAGCCTCTGCTTCGGAATAGTCATCAAACAAAAATTCATTCTGACCATAGACAAGATGACGGGTAATAATTTTATCTTTAAAAAGCTTAACAGAATCGCCGTCACGGTAAAAAATAATGTGCTTTTGGTTATCAAACACGATATTATCAGACAGTTCTCTTTTCCAGATTAAATTTTCATGCTTGTCTAAACATTGCTCTTCATCCAAAACTTCAATATCATCTTCCACATGGAGCGTATGCTGCAGCTGCCCGTCGCAATCCGGCCTCGGTTCAAACCGGTCAAATGCAAAACCGCCGTTAAAACAACTCGGAAAGCAAGAAGAATTGTATCTGGATATACATTTAAAAACTATATTTTCTTCCTCTTGTTGTAAATTATAAACGGCACGAATTTCATCTTCCGTTCCACAACGCGATAAATCCAGCTTTACATCTTCTCCGCGAAAACGAATCTGATCCTGCAGCGGAAAAACCGATTTTTCTAATTCAGGATTATATTGAATAATCTCCGCTTTCTCCTCATTACCGGAAACATCAGCATCTTCGGCGAATGAATTACTTATTATGGCAAAAAGACCAAACAGAAAAAATATTACAGGCATGAATTATCTCCTTTATAAAAAGACTACCTGTTCTTTTCTGCTAAAGCAAATATAATTATTTATTACCCACCAGTAAAAATTCTCAATACAGATATTTCGGCTTATCTTCTCCAGAGCAGATATTTTCTTGCAAGCTAAAAATTAAGAATAAGCGAGCAATATCTGACACTATCTGCTGATATACATGATTTACAAAGCGTATTTATATCACTCAAATTCATATTACGAAGACACTGCATGTCTTCCGTCCGGCAGTATTTGTCTCCATAATAATAGCTATTACCCTTACCATACCGAAAAAACCAGACTCTATAGAAAACATTGCTTAACGGACAGGCCACATCCCGCATCATGGCTTCACAAAATTCTGTATCTGATTTTCTATTATCCTTGCCTAAGATGATTTCTATAGAAAAATGACTGTTCCGAGTATAAAAACCAACTTGATATCCTCGGGTGTCTCGTAAATCCATTCCGGACACTTTTTTCCATGTTTCTGGAACCAGACCTAATGCCGATATTATTTCTCCCAATGAATATTGCGAACCGGCTGCGTTCAAATGATTAAAATAATCGATATTTTCCAGTACTCCCTGAATGAGATAATTATATTCACTGATTGTTTTGTTCGTTTTAAACTTTT
>JAUNIW010000060.1 GCA_030523245.1 Pseudomonadota bacterium | reverse complement strand
TCTCTGCAAATTCAGGCTTTGCGGCTAAAAAGCAGGTAAAAATTCCATCCCAGACCAACGCCGGACGCAGTATGATAGAAATGCTTGGTGTATTGGCTATTATCGGTGTATTATCAGTCGGCGGTCTTGCCGGTTACAGCAAAGCCATGCAAAAATTCAAAATCAATAAAATGATTGATGAATATAATAATGTTGCTTTTAGTCTGGTTGAAAATTATCAGAATTTGCTAAAGTCCTATGGAACGGTAACAGAAAAAAATACCGAATTATATACTGAAGCTTCTGATTTGCGTTGGATTCCGGACACTTGGAAACCATTACTCAACAGAGGTTTCGTCTATCTGGATGACGGTCACGGAAATTTGACACACCTTTATATGAGGTATGATTCTTCAACTAAAAAAAGACATGTTATCATGGATATCTATTTAGGAAAAACCATGAACAATTTCAATGCGGTATCAGAATTCCCGCTTGATACCTGTTTAGCATTCTTTAGTGACTGGTTAAAGCCTATTTCCGGTGTTCTTAGTTATGCCGGCGTATATTCAACAAATTATTCCTCAGCTAAAAGCAATTATTTCTATGGAAATACAAATTGCGGCGGTGACAGAAAATGTCTGGATACCATGACCTTAAACGATATTCATAATATGTGCAAAACCTGTCAGGATGACCGAAAAGAATGTTATATTGCCGTAAACTTTCTTGAATATTAAACTTAAGCCCGAAAAGTTTCGGGCTTAAAAAATAATCAATGAGCCAGAAGACGGGACTTCTCGCGGTTCCAATCCCGTTCTTTAGCTGTTTCCCGTTTATCATACAATTTTTTACCGCGTCCCAAGCCGATTTCCAGCTTGGCGCGGCCATTGTTGTCAAAATATAATTTCATGGCAATTAAAGTTGCCCCTTTGCGGGCTAAAAAATTTTGAATTTTTATAACTTCTTTGTGATGAAGCAACAGTTTGCGGTTACGACGTTCTATATGGCTTTCATACCCTTTGTTGCTGTATTCGGCAATAAACATATTTGACATATACAGCTCGCCTTTTTCGACAATACCGTAAGCATCATTGATATTGGCATGTCCCAGACGCAGAGATTTCACCTCCGTGCCGGTTAAAACTAATCCGGCCTGAAACACTTCGTCAATGATGTAATCAAAATGCGCCCGTCTGTTTTGTGCAACCTGACCGGTGGAAATAAAATCCGATTTTTTGTTCTTGCCTGCCGCCATTATTTTACGGCTTTAAGCTGCGAATCAGCTTGTTTGTTATCAGATATTTTCGGTTCTGCCTTTGGTTGTTCGGCAGCTTTTGCGGCTGAAGAAACAGTTGGTTTAGACTGATTTTCCGGCCGGCGGGAACGCGGAACACAGTTGCCTTCAATATAGGCTCCGGGTTCCAAAGCAATTTTGTTATAGCAGGCATTACCGATAAGTCGGGCATTATTGGCCACAAACAATTCATCCGTATCAATAACTCCGTTGACCGTACCGTATACATTCAGAGATTTGGCCTTGATATCCCCGACAATATAACCGCGCGTACCGATAATAACTTCATTGCACATAATATTGCCTTCAAGTTTGCCGTCAATATGAATGGTATCTCCGCCCCAGATATCGCCTTTAATCTTAGTGTCACAACTGATAATACTCGGAACAGGCGTGTTAGAACCACGGCTCATACGGGCAATTTTCAAATAAATCAAACGTTTCAAGCTTCTCATTTTTATCTCCTAATTAAGGCTGTTCAATGCTATAAAGACGGACGGATTGACATTAACGCCGCGAAACAGTACTTCATAATGCAAATGGTTACCGGTTGCACGTCCGGTGCGTCCTACCTCGCCCAAAGCCTGATTATAAACGACTCTTTCGCCGGCCTTTACATAAATCTTACGCATGTGGGCATATTTTGTAACAAAACCATTGCCATGGTCTACAACCACCAGATTACCGTAACCGTTTTTCTGGTATCCGGCCGTGATAACTTTTCCGGCAGCCGGTGCAGAAATACGACTTCCGGCAGCAGCCCGCATATCCAGCCCTTTATGATTAGCCAGATATGTTTTGAAAGGATCCTGCCTTGTACCGAAATAGGAACTCAGCTGATAGCGGTAAAGCGGTTTACCGAGAGGCACGCCTTTCATAGCCTGCTTATAATTTTCCAAAGTATCAATTTGCTGAAAGGTCTCAGACATTTTTTTCAACAATTCACTGTTTTCTATTTTCATTCCCGGCGCCGGTTCAAAGGCTCCGCCCTTACCTTCTTTGATGTTGGCCAACGGGTTAAAATAGCGTTTTTTTGCCTTCAGGGACTTATTGATCTGCGACAAAGATGTTTTAATCTGTTCGATTTCACGGCCGGATAATTTATGAATTTTATCTAAAATAGCAATTTCAGCCGTTTCCAGTCCTTTTACGGTTTCCTGCAGGTTGGTAATTCTGCCGCCGAGTTCTTCAATTTTTTGTTTCAGCTGGGCATTTTCGTTTTGAACAATATCTTTTTGCAGCAACGCTTCTTTTTTTGTAATTTTTTCTTCAATTTTATCGGCATCAATCCAGCTTTCGGCATCGGCAATTTGTTTGATTTTATCTTCAACAACCAAAGCCTTTTCTTTGTATTCTTTAATTTCCTGCAGACCGTCTCCCGCTTCGTCAACCGCGGCTACAACATTTTTCAGGTTATTCTGCAAAGCCGTCACGTCTGACATCAAATCTATATAAGCATCACGTGTTTTGCCCAGTTCTTTTTCTTTATGATGAATAATTGAGGCTGAAATATGATAGCAGTAATAATTATAGCCTGACCAAGAAAAAACGGCAGCAAACAATATCAGCATAAAAACCTGCAGCCGGTGAGAAATATTAAAAACTTTAGCTCTACCGTTGCTCCGGAAAATAATTTCTTTATCAGCCAGAAAAGGCTTTTTTTCCGTATACAGAACCTTTTGTTTTTTATACTTAAAATTTTTCTTTAACAATTTTTTCAAAAAATTATTCCTCAAATAAGATATAGTTATAAATTAACCGAGTCATATATAACAGAAAAATCAAAAAAATAAAGAATTTTTTGCCCAAGGCTGTCCCAAATGTGAATAACTTTACAAATCATAGGGTTAAGCTCCTATTTACCCGGGCAAATTCTGCAATTTTTTTCTGATATCCGCACAATCTTATGGATTTTTACAAATACTTTTTTTATATTCGGAATAATTGAGATAAAGAAAGGCGATGCAAATGAGAAAATATTTGATTTATACTGCAGCCGTCATTTTGATTGCCGGCATCAGCTACAAACTCTTGAACCGTTCTGCCGGAGAAACGGCTTACAGAACTCAGAAAATCGAAACAGGCGATATTATGGAAAGTATTACCGCTTCCGGTACAATTAACCCGTTATCCACAATTTCCGTCGGTTCACAGGCGTCCGGCCGTATTGCCGAAATTTATGTTGACTATAACTCCGTTGTTAAAAAAGGCGAACTGCTCGCTTTAATTGACCAGCAAAGCGCCAAAGCCGCCGTGCAGCAGCGTGAAGCAGCCTTGGAGATTGCCAAAGCTCAGGTAAAAGTTGAAGAAAATAACATCAAATATTATAAAAAAGCTCTCAATCGTATCTCCAAACTCAATGCTTCCAAATACTCTACCGAAAAAGATCTGGAAGCGGCCGAACGCAATTATGACAATGCCGTGGCTCAGCTGGCTTTGGAACAAGCCGAAGTCAAACAGGCTCAGGCCGCACTGGATTCCGCACAAACGGAACTATCTTATACCGAAATAAAAGCCCCTGTTGACGGAATTGTTATTTCCAAAGCCGTCGAAGTCGGCCAAACCGTTGCGGCAAGTTTTGAAACGCCGGAACTTTTTTCCGTGGCAGAAGATTTAACAAAAATGCAAATTGAAGCTTCCGTAGTAGAAGCCGATATTGCCAAAGTCAAAGAAGGACAAACCGTTCGTTTTACCGTGGACAGCTATGCCGATGACTACTTTTACGGCACGGTAACACAGGTGCGCAACGAAGCCACCACAACCTCCAATGTTGTTACCTATACGGTTATCATCGGTATTGACAATACAGAAATGAAACTTAAACCCGGTATGACGGCTAATGTCGAAATCATTACGGCTGAAGAAAAAAATGTTTTGCTGGTTCCTAATCAGGCTTTACGCTTTTACATAGATGACAGCGATAACGCCAAACGCTACAAAGACCGCGGTGTCTGGATTTTGAAACACGGCAAACCGGAACGCATTACCGTCAAAATCGGTGTCAGTGACGATGATTATACCCAGATTCTGGAAGGTGACCTTAAAACCGGTGATGAAGTCATTATTGCCAAAGAAATGACTGATGAAGACACACAAAAAATGAGATTGAGGATGCCGCGCCGATGAGTCCGTTGATTCAACTAAAAAATATTCGCAAAAGCTATCCTCTTGACGGCTTTAATCTGGAAATATTAAAAGGTATCAACCTTGATATCTCGGCCGGAGAATTTGTGGCGATTATGGGGCCGTCCGGTTCCGGTAAATCAACATTGATGAATATTCTGGGGTGTCTTGATACGCCGACTTCCGGCGAATATCTTTTGGACGGGCAAAATGTCGAGAATCTGAACGGAGACCAGCTGGCTGAAATACGTAACCGGAAAATCGGCTTTGTTTTCCAAGGTTTTAATCTGCTGTCCCGCACTTCCGCTATCGAAAATGTCGAACTGCCGATGATTTATGCCGGCATTCCGGATAAAGAACGAGAAGAAAAAGCTGAAAAAGCTTTGGATAGCGTAGGATTGCGCGAACGTATGCATCATCAGCCGAACCAGCTCTCCGGCGGGCAACAGCAGCGTGTCGCCATTGCCCGAGCCATTGTCAATGAAGCGCCGATTATTTTTGCTGATGAACCGACAGGTAATCTGGATACCAAAATGAGCGTTGAAATCATGGATTTGTTTACCAAACTGAATGAAAACCTGCACCGGACGATTATTTTAGTTACACATGAAGAAGATATTGCCCTCTTTGCCAAACGGATTATCAAAATAGTCGACGGAGAAATCCATTCAGATATCATCAATGAGAAAAGAGTTGCCAAATGATTGAGTTAAAAACAATTTTTAAAATTGCCGTTCGGGCCATTCACGCCAATACAATGCGTTCGGTTCTGACCAGTCTGGGCATTATTATCGGCGTGGCCGCGGTCATTATTATGCTGGCTATCGGTAACGGCGCACAGCTTTCCATTCAACAGGAAATGCGCAGCATGGGAACAAATCTTGTTATGATTCGTTCCGGTTCGTCCAATTCCGGCGGTGTGCGCATGGGGCACGGTTCCCAGCCAACCTTGAAAAACGGCGATGCCGATGCTATTCAGGAAAAAATTGAGAATATCCGTCTGGCCGTACCGATTGTAAATGACAGCGGCCAGATTGTTTACGGTAATTCCAACTGGGCAACCAGTATTATCGGCACCGATAACCGTTATTTTGAAATAAAAGAATGGGACCTTGCTTACGGCCGCAAATTTTCGGAAACAGATATAAAAAATGCCAACAAAGTGGTTATTCTGGGACAAACCGTGGCCAAAGAATTGTTTGGAGATATTGACCCGCTCGGCAAAACTATTCGTATTAAAGGATTACCGTTTACGGTCATCGGCGCGCTGACAACACGCGGACAAAGCGGCCACGGACAAGATCAGGATGACATCGTTTATATGCCCCTCAGTACGGCACAGAAAAAAGTTTCCGGCACCGAATTTCCGGATATGGTCAACATGTTAATGCTGCAGGCAGTTGACTCGCAAAGCACCTATACATCACAAGATGAAATTTCCGCCTTGCTGCGGCAGCGGCATAATCTCGGTCTCAGCAAAGATGATGATTTTACCATTATGAACCTGACCCAGTTTATGGAAATGATGCAAAGTTCAACTCAGATTATGACTATTCTGCTTGGCTCCATTGCCTCTATTTCGCTTTTGGTCGGCGGCATCGGTATTATGAACATTATGCTGGTTTCTGTCACGGAACGCACGAGAGAAATCGGTATCCGTATGGCTATCGGTGCCAAAAGCTGGGACATTCGGCTGCAGTTTTTAATGGAAGCTTTGATTTTGTCGCTCATCGGCGGACTTATCGGCGTTTTTTTCGGAATTGCCGGCGTTTACGTTCTGCCGCTGTTAACATCCATTTCGGCAGCCTTATCCGGTTTTTATGTGATTTTACCTTTCAGTTTTTCCGGTATTGTCGGTTTGCTGTTCGGCTTCTTTCCGGCCTATAAAGCATCACTCCTCAATCCGATAAACGCCCTGCGTTATGAATAGAGGCCGGTTTAGTTTCTCCCGCGTTTGATAAAATTCTGCATTTGCGCTATCTGCAATGCCCGTTCGTCGTTTTTGCCGACCCACAAAGAGTCAAATACCGCACGATTTTCGTGTCCCAGATTTT
>JAUNIW010000059.1 GCA_030523245.1 Pseudomonadota bacterium | reverse complement strand
TACGATAGAAATTTAATATTTTTTACTTAAAATTGAAAAAATATTCATCTTTTTATAGTGCTGTCCAGACCATTATGTAACAATTAACTTATTGATTTTATTGGTAATATTGTGAATTTATATTGTCAATTTTTATGAATAATATTGCAAATTTTAAAATGCAACATTTTTGAATTCCGGTCGCGGGATATTCTTTTTGCATTAAATGCCTTCATTCATTACAAAAGGCGAACTAGCGCCATACCTTGAAATATAAGTAAAATATGGTCTAGAAGTGTTTTTGATAACAGATACTTTTTGCTTTAAAGTATCCGTAATTGCCATTTCAATCTCAATTCACCACCATTAAAACAAAAATCACCCTTTATGGGTGTTTTTTGTTTTAAATAATGATTTAGAGCTTGAACCGGAGAGTAGGTTCGACTACCAGCGCAAGGCAGACGGAAGTATGCCAGTTGCCAAGAGCAATGCGCGCCTGTGCGGCCGAACGAAGTGAAGGTCAGTCCTACAGCGCCCCACAAGTTCAAAAGCATCCCTTTACGGAAGACTTTTTATACATCCCACTCGTTAAACACGGGTTTTCAGAATAGGAAAAATGGCTGTATAAAACTAACAAAAACCCGACACTCAAGGTATCGGGTTTTTGTTGTTCTAGATTTCAAATTCAATGTTGTCAAAGCTGTTTAGAGGAACAACTTTTTCTTCACCGAGTTCAAAGGTTACTTTTACTTTATTGCCCTTTTGGCTCCATTTGAGTTCTGGAAAGTTTATACTTTTACCGGTAAACTCATATCCGGCTTTCTCTTGTAAAAGAATGTAGTATATTCCTTCTTCCAAAGTGATGTCGCGGATAGTTCCGCTCAACGTTTCACTTTTTACCATACTGTCTAGCGGACGGTCGTGTTGGCCTGCCTGCAATGAGCTCAGATACTTTTGGATAGCAACGGTTTTCAGTTTATCGCATCCCACGGCCTGACGATTGGTTGACGCAACAAAGCAGTAGCCCTGAATGTTTTTTGATTCGTCTTTGTAGGTCATAAAATACGTCGGAATACCGCGCACATTGTAGAGTACCGGAAAAGAGGCCTTGTATCTGGCAGCAGCGGCTTCGGCCTGACCATTTGCAATATTACGGGCTTCTTCTTCATTGAAGCCACTCTTGCGGTAAAATCTGGCAGCTTTTGTCCTTGTATCCACCAACATAAAGCCATTGGTCGCTTTGTCGGCACTGGCTGATTGTATACCAGTGTACCAGTAGCTCTTACCATTGCTGTAAACCAGTGTTGTCCCCTCTGTCGGCAAAAGAACATTCTCCTGCTTGGAAAAGCCTGTAGAGTTCCACCAGCCTTGCTGATATTCACCCCATTGACGGATTTGTTCTTCTACAAAACTTTGCGGTTGTATACGATCAATCCACGCCGGAGCATTCTCAATCGTATAGTGCTTAATTTCGCCGGTTTCTGCGTTGACTGTAATCGGTCCTTCGCTTTCTTCACCGCAAAAACCAATGGTCTGCTCATAAGATGAAAGCACCCAAAAAGGCGTGCCGTTGCCGTCAATTTCAAAACAATGGTCATTCAAACCCTTATGCTGGTAACCATTGGTTTTGATATGACGCTCAATATCATCTTTAAAGAAGGCACTTTCCAGATAGCGCAGCTGTAACGGTTTACCATTAAGCTCCGTAACCAGATAACGAACATTTACATCCGTAGCGTCTACGATAACATAACCTGGGGTTACATCATTGCTGCACCACTTCCAAAAAGAGCGATGTTCCAAAGGAGCAACCCAGATGAGGTCATTGTTAAACGTCAATTTTCGATTGCCATTGATGGTAAACGAACCGCTAATCTGCTGTATAGTCATCTTGCCGATTTCTACTTTAGAACCGATTCCCGTGTTTTCACCAAGGACATCCTCTGCCACTTTTTGCGCCAGTTCAGCGTCTACCGTAATCATTTTTTTGACATCAATCACGGCAACATCACGGTTGAAAACGCTATCAGAAACGATTTCCACCGGAAGGCGTTTTGCATATTTTCCGGCATGGAACATCTCCATGCTTTGAAAAGCGGCAATAACGGGAGCGATGAGCGTAATGATAAGCGGGATAGCACTATACTTCAAAACATATCCTTCTTCGCCGGCGGCGTTTAAAAAGCTGACTATCAAAGCCAGACCGGAGAAGAAAAACGTTTCAGTCCATACGCCTTCAAATCCCCACCATTGGAGAACGGGAAGATAAGTGTAGTTAATCCACAGAGCAAGCAGAAAAGCGATAAATACAGAAACACCCCATACAACAAGGCAGGTTTCTTTATCCCCAAACTGTTTTTTGCGTTTGTTACTGAGCGTCGGAAGAGCATACACGGGGCAGCTGACAGCTGCGAACAGAACAGCCTGAAAAAGGCTTAATAAAAAATAATTTAACATAATTTAATTTTTTTAATAATTTGTAATCTGTTTTTGAATGTATCAGATTTTCTACACTTTATCAAGATAAAATTTAAAAAACGGATTCAAGGATGAAAATGGCTAACTGCCACGCCCTTTCTTATATTTTGCATAATCATTGGCAAAAGTATTTTTATCACTGGTTGATATTTTTATAAAATGACGGACATCATCGACTTTTGTTTTTTTGATTGCAAAGTCAGCTTTACTCTGCTCCTTTCATCGTAAGCAGAGTATGTTCTCCGCTGTTTCCTTCCGGATGAAAATCAGTACGTTCGGGTACTTCAAATAAGCGGTCGACTTCCGGCAGCTTTTCTTTTAGTCTTCCATTTAAGTGCATAGCCTTTACAGCAGTGGCAGCATTTTCAGTTGCTAATGCTGTTTTTAATGCTGTTGCAAAATCTGTAGATATAGGCATATAATTACCCACTTCTTAGTGTGTAAAAGCGGTCAGTTTTTATGGTCCGAACCCTTGTGTCGGATAACCATTCACCTCATACTCATTATTATTCCAAGATGAAAAAAGTCAAATCATTTACCCCCTAACCTCAAAATGTTACAAATGAATTGCCAAAATTCCGGTATATCTTAACCCGCTATGGTTATTTTATAAAAAAATCTTGCTTTTTCGATATTTTTCGTTTAAAATTATTTTCATAAATCAAATTATACTGTCTAATTATTTAAAATCCTCACGAACAGGCGTGAGTAAATCAATGCGTATGAGTGACAAATGGAATTTATCGGACATCTTCGTTTCTGTAGACGAAGCACGTATCGTCAGTAAAAAAGCATTGTCGATATGTCAGGATTTTCGAAAATCGTATGAAAGCAAAGTTGCCTCTTTGGCACCGGCTTCTTTTCATGAGTGCCTGAGCAAATACTCTGACATCTGCTCATTGTTATGCCGGCTGGACAGCTATGCCTATCTGGTCTGGTCAACCAATCTGAACGATAAAGATGTTTGCGCTTTCTACCAAAACATGCAAGACACAGTCAAGCAGTGTGAGAAAGAACTGGCTTTCTTTGAGGTGGAAATTTGCAAAGAGCTTGATTATTCTCAGGTTGATTTGGGCAATGATGATTCAGAACGCGGAATGCGAGCCTGGCTTGAGAAGTGTCTCAAATTTAAGCCGTATACCCTTTCAAGCGAAATGGAACAACTCTTCTGTGACCAACAATCAGTGACCGATTACTGGGTACGCCTCTACAATGAAGAACGGGCCAAGTTTTCTATTGAAGTACAAAGGCGGAAGTATAACGAAGGCGAGTTATTTGAACTCTACAATTCGCAAGATGCTTCTTTGCGTGCTGAAGCCGAAGCTAAACGAATGAAGTGGTATGAACAACGGCAGGACTTGTTTGCCTTGATTTATAACGCTTTGTTGCGCAGCCGTGCCATCGCGCAGGAATGGCGGCATTATACCTATCCTGCCGAGGCAGCAAATCTGAGCAATGATATCAATAACGATGATTTGACCAATCTGGTGGATACGTTTGCCAAATCAGGTTCTCCGGCACAAGCATTGGCTCACCGCTATTATGCTCTCAAAGCCAGACTGCTGAAAGTTGACAAACTGCCTTATCAGGACAGGTTGGCACCGTATCCGTTTGCAGAAGAAGGACGCCGTTATTCAACAGAAGAAGCCAAAGAGCTGATTCTTAAGACGTTTGCAGAATTTTCACCGGAGTTTGCCAAAATTGCCGAGATGTTTTTCAACAAGAACTGCATCGATTTTTACCCGTACGAAGGTAAAGCAGACGGCGCCTATTGCATGGAAATGCCGGTCGGTATTCTGCCCAGAGTTTTTGTTGACTTCAACGGCTATGTCGAAGATGTTGACACGCTGGCACACGAACTGGGACATGCCGTGCATGAGTATGTCAGTAAAAAGTATGGTGAACTTGGGCGCGGTAAATCATGCGCACAGGCAGAAACCGCATCAATCTTTGCCGAACAGCTGGTGTTCGATGCCCTTCTTAAGGCAGAAACAAACCCCAAACGACGTTTCATTCTGCTGTCTAAACACATAGAAGAGACGATTGCCACAACTCACCGGCAGATAGCGTTCCATCGCTTTGAAGATATGGCGCACAAAGAACGTGCTAATGGTGAAGTTTCTGCTCAAAAGCTGCAAGAGATGTTTATCTCTGCCATGAACAATTACCTCGGGCCGAGCATAAACACCCAAGGTACTGAGTTCATCTGGGCCGGTATTCATCACTTTTTCGAATGGGATTATTACGTCTATTCCTATTGCTTCTCGTGCTGTGTGGTTAATTCACTTTACGAAGTGTATAAGTCCGGCAAGGTAAGCAACTTTGCGGAAAAGTACATGGAAATGCTTGCAGACAGCGGTATTGAAAACTACAGACAGGCACTTGCCAAATTCGGTATAGATGCCTCCTGCCCTACCTTCTGGCAAGATGGTATGCGCTTGTTTGAACAGGAAATGACCGAGTTGGAAACGTTGGCCGAACAGCTTATGTGACAACTCTTGTCAATGATTAAATTACCAACCCCTCGCTGCCGAAAACGGTCGCGAGGGGTTATTATATCAAACAATCTTGTTTTAAAATTTTATTGCATTATGCAGCTGCCTGTGCTATCTTTGGTTAAGGGAGTTGTAATGATGTCCGACATTAAGAAAAACAGTTTGAACGAAAAAGAAACATCATTCCGAAATTCTTCAGGAAACGGCTGGGATTTTCTTGATTTCGATGATGAATTAGATTGGGATGAAGATATTATTGAAACCCCGTCAGAACCGGCTGCACCTGAAACTTTTGAAGAAAAACTGCAGAATTATGACCTGCAAAAAAAGATAACTCAAACCGGTTTAAACTATATCAAACAACTTTATGCCCTGAATGAAGATATATTCGAAACTTTAAATCCATCCTTATTAAAACCAGAATATACGGAACAATTTTCTTTCCGGCAATTTGCCCGTATGGCTTGTGACAAGAGTTTTCAGGATAAACTTTTATCTTTAGATGACAACAGATACAAATTATTTACAGAATGCCTTAAAACAGCGGCAGCGCATGAAGAAAATCCGATATCATCGACCGGTACTCTTTTGGACGGATTACTTAAGCCGCAATTTGCCGAATTGGTACAAAATTCAGCAAACGGTTCTTGTCCTGATTTTGAAACACTAAATCTTATTTTGAGTTCTGATGACAATTATTTTGACATAACAACGCCGAAGCAGCTAAAAAATTATCACCAGATAAAAAATATGGTATGTACACAAATTCTCACGGCTCCCGAAAATGATAAACATCTTTCCCCTGCCCTGAAAAACATGTCGCCCCTTGAGAGAATTAAATTTGCCAGATGTGAACAAGATTACGGCATCAGTCTGTCTCAGGCTAAACTGCTTTGTCAAAAATATGGCTGGACAATTTTAAATTCTGACGAAAAAACCGGTGATAAACAAAACCATACCATGCTTAAAAGTCTGACAGAACTCATTAAGGCTCAGACAATTGACAGTGCTTTAAATGTTAAATTTGCCGTCAGAGAGAATAAAAATCAGCCTTTTTATGAAATTGACAATCAATTCAGAAATAATTTTGCCGATATGTATAATCAGACTTTTTACCATCCTCGGGAACAGGATAAAACAGGTACCGAAACCATAAACGGCAAACAAATTCCGGTTTATGATGCCGGTGTCCGTTTTGCAATGTGTTCTCATGTTGTCGGTGCCTTTTCCCAATCCGGCGAAGGAGAAATGACTTATAAAGAAAAATGGAACAGACCATTGATGCAGAGCCATGTCTTCTGCACTAGATTTATTGCCAATGATGCTTTGGAAACTGCCGGTGAAAAATCTGTTTGTTATGGTTTTACGGATTTTGATAAAAATACATTGATTGCCTCGGCTCCTTGGGATATGGCCTCTATTCAGTTTAATACGATGTTTGACACGGCCGGAGAAATGGATAAAAATAAATCCATGTCCAACTGTGAAGGTTCCGGTGCCCGTTTTTTGCCGCCTCGAGAACAAATTAACAATACCCGCACGGATGGCAGTGAAACCAACTGGGACA
>JAUNIW010000058.1 GCA_030523245.1 Pseudomonadota bacterium | reverse complement strand
AAGCCTGACTTTAACCGAAGGCACATTGACTTATAAACTGAAATTTCCGTTTGAGCTGTTTGTGGATAACAATATTTTGAGGGCAAAGGCTGCAAAATCGTACGAACCGATGCAATCCCTAGAGAAACAAGGCATTCAGGCAAATGATAACGAAAACCTGCAAATGGGGTATATGAATTTTTACGAACAGAAAATTCTTGATAAAAATCAAGAGGTTACATTAAAAAATGCAACCTCTCTCCAAATTGGTGATCCCAACGGGACTCGAACCCATATTGCCACCGTGAAAGGGTGATGTCCTAACCATTAGACGATGGGACCAACATTTAAGAACATACGCATATATACTTTTATTTTTCGCTAAGGTCAAGAACTTTTTTCAGCAAATCTGATTTTTTTTTATTTTTATTGTTTTTTATTAAGTTCCCGCACCAAATCCTGTAGCTTTACAAGTCTTATTTTTCGTTCGGATAATCCCTGCATCCAGTCCCGCAACGCCAAATACGTCTGCGAACGCGGATGCCCTATTGCAACGGCATAACCCCGCATATGAGCTATTTTTTCAGTCTGACGCAGCTGTTTCATAACATAATTATAATCATTTTCATTATCCAGAAATACATCTCTCGCTATATACGGAACCCCGTATTCGGCCGCTGTCTTTTCACCTACGGATTTAGATGTCGTTTTAGAATCCAAAAAGAAGAGTTTTCGCGCTTTTAGAATTTGCATAACATATTTCATACTCTGTGCATCTTCCGTAAATAAACTCCCCATATGATTATTTATTCCTTTCATGCCCAAACCTTTATAACGGTCAAGCATTTGAACCAAATCTTCCGTTATTTTGGCTTCCGTCATATTCGGAGATAACGTAACCGGTGCCAAATCAGCCTTTCCGTGCGGCATCATCGGAACATGAAGCATAACTTCAAAACCTTTGTCTTTTGCCTCTTTCACCTGTTTGCGATTAGCGGCGCCATAAGTCAGAAAAGAAGCTGTAATCGGTTTTGGCAGGCTCAAAATATCTCTTGTATGCGGAACACTGACACCCATGTCATCAATAATAACCGCCACCATTACCGGACCGCCTGTATTTTTATTTTGGGCATTTGCCAACGGCTGTTTATGTTCTAAAGCAGACACTTCTTCTTTTGGCGCTTTCTCGGTTGCTTCCGGTTCTTCTGATTGAGAAATAATCCTGTATAACAGCGGATATTCCACCTGTTTTTGCACATTTGTAAGCCGCGCTGTCATTTCAGCTTCCTCAGCCGGTTCGAAAATAAACGGCGGCAGCGTCATATTTCTTTGAGGCACCGCAGCTTCAGCCGTAGCCAGCTGAAAATGACTCGGAGACGAACGAAGCAAATCATACGCAATAATCAATCCCTCTATGGCGGCAATACATAACAGGATTAAAGCCCAGAGCCATCCTTTCCTTATTTTTCTCATTGCTTTAGTCTTTCTTTCTCAAAGTTGGAAACGCAATAACATCACGAATTGTTTCAGCTCCTGTAAACAAAATAGCCAACCGGTCGATTCCCATTCCCATACCTCCGGATGGCGGAAAACCGTTCTCCAAAGCGTTAATAAAGTCTTCATCCAGCATTTGTGCCTCATCATCCCCGTTTTCACGGGCAGCCACTTCCGCTTCAAAACGTTCACGCTGTTCCAGAGGGTTCGACAATTCCGAATAGGCACAACCGATTTCCATTCCGCCCAGATAAGCATCAAAATGCTCAACAAGACGAGGATTCTCACGATGTGTTTTGGCTAAAGGTGACACATCCCGCGGCATATCCATAACAAATGTCGGTTCAATCAGCGAAGCTTCGACTTTTTCATCAAAAACTTCTTGTACAACCTTGCCCCAACAACTGCAAGCACCGGCATCCACACCTATAGATGCAGCCATTTTCTGCGCTTGTTCCAGCGTTTCAGCCTGTAACAAATCAATTCCCGTTTTTTCTTTGATTAAATCCACAATAGATTTACGAACGAAAGGCTTTGACAAATCTACTTCTTTATCGCCAATTTGCACCACCTGAGAACCTAAAACATCTTGAGCCACAAACCGCAGCAAATCCTGAATCAAATCGGCCATATCATTATAATCGGCGTAAGCCTGATAAGCTTCCAGTCCCGTAAATTCCGGATTGTGATTTTTATCAATTCCTTCATTTCTGAAATTGCGGCCGATTTCAAACACACGGTCAAAACCACCGACAACCAGTTTTTTCAAATAAAGTTCCGGTGCAATACGCAAATACAAATCCATATCCAAAGCATTATGATGCGTTATAAAAGGCTTTGCATTGGCGCCGCCCATGATCGGATGCAACATCGGTGTTTCAACTTCAAGAAACTCATGTTGTTCAAAATAACGACGAACGGCAGAAGTTATTCGACAGCGTTTTTTAAAAATTTCTTTACTGTCCTCATTCATAATAAAATCGACATAACGCTGACGATAGCGGGCATCGACATCAGTCAGACCATGAAATTTTTCCGGCAGAGGCTGCAAAGATTTGGCAATAATATCAAACTTTTCGGCAGCAACCGTTAATTCTCCGCGCGGTGTACGACGAACAAATCCGCTGACACCGACCATATCTCCGACATCAAGACATTTCAATAATTCCATTTCTGCTTCCGGCAAAATTTTTTTATAGCAAAAAGCCTGAACTTTTCCGCTTTTGTCCTTAATATCCACAAACATACCGCTGTTACGTACGGCCATTGCCCGTCCGGACACGGTAACTCTGTCTTCCGTATCGGTTCCGGCCGGCAAATCCTTATACTTTTCTTGTAAATCAGCCGCATAAATTGTCGGTACAAATTTATAAGGATAAGGATTATACCCCTTTTCCTGCAAAACTTTTAATTTTGCCAATCTTGATTCTCTGTGAATATTTGTTTCATTTGCCATTTTCATCATCCTAAATTGATAAAGTCTAAACTATTGCTGACTATAAACGTGACAGAAATTTTTTTCAATAAAAAACTGGAATATCTGACAGTTTTATGTTACATTAGCTATAAATGAAAGACAAATACAGGAGTAAATATGGTTAATATCCTTTCAAGAAGAGAAAGAATTTTAAACAAAATAAAAACATGGTTAAAAATTACGGCTATAGGTGTTGCCGCAAATTATACTACTCAGACTGCCGCGCAGATTACTGCCGACAAAGATCCCTCTGTTGACAAAGAAGAAAATGTTTTAATTATTGACGCGCCGGAAAATCATCTTGACCATGATGTGCAAGAGCTTCAGGATTCCGAACTTCCCTTGGAAACGTCTTTCAAGAATCTGAAAAAACTTCCTTATGGCTTTTTTAACGATAAAGCCGAATATGTCTTAGATATAAACAAATGGCGGAAAGACAGCGTTATTAACATTAAACGAGCTTATAAACAGCAGATTTATCATTATGACCTGACCACAGTCATGCAAGAAAGAGAAGGCCAAAAAGGTGATGTTGTTAATCTGAACAGCAGTCACACCAGAATGTTTATTTTCCAGTCAACACCTTCCCCTCTGGGTAAAGACTTTGTCCGCTATCTTTATTGCTCGCCCAATGAAGATTTGCATAACTTTGCCGCAAAATATGTCTCCAATACTGCCCAAAACCGAGAAATTCTGGATAAAGTCCGAAAAGCCCTGTATGATGAGAACGGTGAACTGAAAGTCGGCAAAGAAGCTGTTGCCGAAAGAAGGGCTGTCATGAAGGAAATGTCTAAACTTTCCGTCAGCGGTATCAGTGCAACCCCGAAATCAAGAGTATATTCACCCAAATTCATTGCCGACTTCCGACGTCTGGCCAAAACAAATCATGCAGACCTGTTTGCCGCCGAAAAAGACTTTTCTATCGGATTCTATCCGCTGTATAATGCCCGACGCAGCGTTTTGGTTAACAAGGCCAATTCTCTGGCTAAAAACAAAAAATTAAGAGATGCCTCCTGCGTTTCTATCGGTGAAAGCGGCCTATACCTTTCTTCATCCATTGCTTATGGCTGTAATTCCGACAAAGTTCTGGCCGAAAATAAAGTACTGACTTCCGTAAAAAAATGCAACCGCTGTGATTATATTACTTTAGATGCCGTACGACACATGGCATTGGCCGGTTTCAGCGGTGCCGAAACCTTATATAACGGATTCCGGCAAAAAATTCAGGAAAATGAAGAAAAAGCAGCTGAAGAAATGCAAAAATTAACAACTGTTGATATGTCGCAAAAAACAGATGCCATAAAAAATTATCGGGAAAAAATGGTCGAACCGATAAAAATAACAGACAAGAAAAAAACTCTGCCGCAAACGATTAACTTAAAAAATCTGAGACAAAAGACAAATGATTAACTAAACCGCTGCTTTTTTAGCGATTTCTGAAAAGCTTTGTCAGTTTTTTAACATCTTCGTTACTGAGAATTTTGGGAACGGCAATTGTTTTCTGCAAAAGTTTTCCGCCATAGTAACTATGCTGCCAGCGAAACTCCTCTTTCTCAGAACAAAAATTTTCTAAAGGTTCCTGCCACAGACTTTCGGCAAACGGCCGGTACAAACGGTTAAACCATAACAACGGAAAACGCAGCGGATGCCACCAGACGGGTCTGGCAAAATCCACAAATACGGCTTTTCCGCCCCGTGTCAGACTGTTCAATACATTATCCATTACCTGCCGGCGTGTTTGTAAAGGTAACTCATGTAATAAATTATAACAAATAATCACATCGTATTTTTCATCCCAAGACAAAGCAGCATTATAGTTAATAAGTTCAATATTTTTACGCCCGTATTTTTTTCCCGCCAAAGACAATTGTGTTTCCGAAACATCGAAAATATCCAGTTTTCCTTGTTTTTTTACCTTTTGATAAATCATTTCAATTTCCGAACCAAACGTCAGACCGATTTGTAAAACATGAGCATTTTTGGAAACATCGCGCAGTAAATCTGTTATTATCTTTTTATGCAATCCGAAATGAGCCAGCTTGACAATCCGTTCATCATCACAAACCCCTGAAAAGATTTTGTTTTTATACAGTTTATTAAACAAAATATCCATATAAGGCGGCAAAGCATCATATTTTTTCATTTTATACTCCTAGACCTCATCATCACGCAACAAACCTCGGTGTCTTGCTTCTCGGACGGCCTGTACTCTGTTACTGACTTCCAACGCCCGCATCAGCAAAGTGATATGAATTTTCACAGTCCCCTCGCTCAACCCCAGACGATAAGCAATCTGTTTATTAGCCAACCCTTCGGCCAGACATTTTAAGACTTCCATCTGCCGTGGTGTCAAAATTTTATTTTCTTTGACATTCTTCGGCGGTTCATTTAAATCTGCAATCAAATCATGAATAGGCAAAGCTCTGTTTTTAAGATTCATATTTAAAAGTTCCGGCGGAATATACATACCTCCCGCCATAACCAGATTTATGGCACTTAAAATAATATTATTCGGAAAAGCTTTAGAGACATAACCCGAAACACCGATATCATAAGTTTTTTGCAAAATTTCGGGATCAAAAACGGCAGAAATAATGATAATAGGCACTTCCATACAAAGTGTATGTATGCGGCGGATAGCCTCCAGCCAGTTTGCTCCGGGCATAGCCAAATCGGTAATAATCAAGTCAAAATCTTTATGTTTTTCCAGCATTTCAAAAATACCGGTATAACTGTTTGTCAAAACAATTTCTACATCCGGATATTGTTTATGTAAAATAAATTCCAAACCCTGCAAAAAAAGTTCATGATCATCTGCAATTAAAAATTTCATCTCTACCAATCCCCGTTTACGGCCTGCCAACAGGCTAAAGCAGCAACTGCCGCCGTTTCCGCCCGTAAAATACGCTGTCCTAAAGAAACACTTTTCACAAAAGGCAGCTCTTCCAGCATCTGTGCCTCATCAGAACGAAAACCGCCTTCCGGCCCGATAAGTACTGCCGCTTTGTTTTGTCCGGATAAAGCATCAATAATTTTCCGGCCCCTCCCTTTTTCATCTAAAAATAACAATGTACGCGAAACATCCCAGTTTTTCAAGAGTTCCGGCAGCAATTGCACATCTTCGATAACGGGAACATCCAACCGCCGACATTGCTCGGCAGCCTCAACAGCCTGCGCGGTAAATCTCTCTATCCGAACCTTTTCTGCATTTGTAAAGGCCGTCCGTACGGGTATGATTTTCCGCACACCCAGCTCCGTCGCTTTTTGAATCACCATATCCGTCTTATCTTTTTTCAGAGGCGCAAACAACAGCCAAATATCCGGAGAAAGGGACATTTCTTTTGTTTTTGAACCGATAACCGCCGTTGCACCATGCTTGGCAAATTCCGTTATTTGCGCTTCATATTCCCCCGTCTGCCCGTCAAATACATAAAAAACGTCACCTGCCCGCAAACGCAGAACATTTCCGAGATAATGGCTCTGCTTTTCATCAAGACAAATTATCTGTCCTGCCTCCAGCCGGTTATTAAAAAATAATCTGACAATCATCTTCGCTCAAAAACATTGTATAAATTAACTTTTATTTTGTAAGTATAAGAC
>JAUNIW010000010.1 GCA_030523245.1 Pseudomonadota bacterium | reverse complement strand
ACAGAGAAGTCCCGTTGTCGGCGGTAATCAGAATATCCGAAGATGACCAAATTGCCCCTCCGGCAGATTCTTCATTACCTTTAACATAGTTGTCGATAAAACTTGAGTTAAGGATGTTTTTGATTGTTGCATCTTGATTATAAATCGCCCCACCCTGAGCATAACCTGTTTCAGCTTTAACAAAATTACCGGTAAAATTACCACTGATGTCGCCGATTGTGGCTTTATTATTGAAGATGGCACCTCCTCTCGTGTTACCTTCAGTAGATTCAGCCGAATTATCTGCAAAATTACCCAAAATATAACCTATGGAAGCACTGTTCCTGTTATAAACAGCCCCGCCATAACCGGAAGAACCTCCAAAGTTTGTTGCTTTATTCTTTTCGAAATTCCCGATAATACCAGCAATTTCAACTCCTTCTCCGTTATTCCCAATCGCACCGCCATATGCTCCCACATAACCGGTTTCACTTCTGTTGCCTTCAATATAATTACTTATAAAATCTCCGGATATAATACCGATTGTACCTCTGTTGTAGATACCTCCTCCGGATGCATAGTTACTATTACTTTTTAACGAATTGCCCCTAAAGTCACCATTGATTGAGCCAATCTCACCACCGGGATGATTCGCTATAGTTCCGGCCGCATATGTCGTTTCTGATGTTGACACATTATTTATAAATGAGGCATTAAGTTTTTTAACTGTTCCCGTATTAAAAATCATTGTTCCATAATTTTGATTTTCAGAATTAGATATATTCTCCGAAATGGTACCTGTTATAGAATCAATCGTTCCGCTATTTAATAAAACTGCACCATTTACCCAATCTTTGGAATCAGTCCTGTTCTTCCAAAAATTACCTTTTATATCTTTTATAGTACCGGCATTATAAATTGTTCCGCCATTGGCACCCACACCGACAGCTTTATTTTGAATAAAATCTCCGGTAATTTCTCCTATTTCGGCAATACCTTCGTTACTTGCAAAATTAAAGATTGTTCCGCCTACAACCGAAGAGCCGTCAGTTGTCGCAGAATTGCCGATAAAATTTCCCGTGATACTGTCAATGGCCACGGTTGCACCGGAACCACTTGCTTCGTTATAAATCGCGCCGCCACGGGCATACGAAGAAGAACTGGTAACAGAGTTGTTGATAAAATTACCTGTAATACTGACAATCCTGATCTCTTCATCAGCATTTGATGTGGCATTATATATCGCACCTCCATAAGCGTGATGGCTTGTTGATTTTACATAATTACCGATAAAATCTCCTGTTATATTTCCGATTATTGAGGTTCCCCCGCCCCACATCTTACCGTTAAAAACAGCTCCGCCCCATCCGTAGGAACTACCGGAAATAATATAGTTTCCAATAAAATCTCCGACCAAACCGGCAATAAAAGCATTTTCATTGCCTATAGCTCCGCCAAATCCGTTCACACCAGATATGCCATTACCGATAAAATCACCCGTGATATATCCTATTTTGGCATTAGGCTCATTGGCAATTGCCCCGCCCTGTCCGGCTACATTGCCGGTTATTGAATTACCAATAAAATTTCCTTTAATATTACCAATTGTGCTGTTGCCGTAATTTATAATAGCACCACCGTTACCACCATTACCTCTATCTGATGATGTCACTGAAACATAATTTCCTAAAAAATCTCCGGTAATATTGCCTATTGTACCTGCATTATATATGGCACCGCCGCCGGGGATATAATTATTAGGATGCGATATTATTGTGCTGTTATGAATAAAATTACCGTTTATGTCTTTTATCGTTCCGGCATTATAAATATTTCCGCCCGAACCCTGATACCAGGTTGATGTACCTGAATTATTAACAAAATCTCCGGTAATATTACCTATACTATAACCGCTCTTGTTTTGAATCGTGGAACCAAAAAGAATGTTAATGACCCGATTATCATCCATAAAATTACCGGTAACATCGGCACCGTTAAGATTTGTCATTATTCTTCCATTTATTTGTTCTGTAGAATCATATTTGTAATATATATCCTGCCCGAATATTTGATAAATTTTTGTTGTATCAGGCGTTGCAGCATTAGACGAAGTATAGATTGTTTTTTTCAAGTCAACAGCATATTTCTGTGAAACAATTTCATTACCTTTAACAAAGTATTTCGTAATTACATTATCTGCATCAGTGTCAACGGCCGTCAAGATATAAGCGCTATCCGGTGCTGTTACAGGCGCCCCGTCATCTATCCATGTTTTTGTGGCGTCATCATATTTTTTTTGAGGAATAAGAATATTATTTGCTTTTAAATAGTCTAAAGTCGACTGTTCGATTGTTTTTCGGGCTAAAAGCACAGAGGCTTGTTCACTACCAAGTACAATCGGTGTTTCATCCGCGCGTACCTGACCTATATTTACTAAAACCAGACCTGCTACAGCCGTCAGAGTTATAACTTTATTAAGGGTTACCCCCCCCCGATAATTTTTTATTTTCTTCAACCATAACTTTAATTCCTTATTTTAATAATACTATAAAAATTATGCCTGTTTTTGCTAATCTTGTCAAGATTTTACTGCTGTAATTTATCTGACAACAGCTATTTTTTATGCAAGCTGAGCCTGATATAACGAGGCATAAATGCTGTCCGGCTTGCTGATAAGTTCATTATGCGTACCGGTTTCAACAATCTCTCCGTAATTCACAACCACGATTTTATCTGCATTACGTACCGTAGACAGACGATGCGCAATCACAAATACCGTTCTGTCGGCCATCAGATTATCAATTGCCTGCTGAACAATGGCTTCCGACTTGTTATCTAAAGCCGAAGTCGCTTCATCCAAAATTACAATCGGCGCATTCTTAATAAAAGCACGGGCAATGGCAATACGCTGTTTCTGCCCGCCGGACAACAAAACACCCCGCTCGCCGATTTGCGTATCCAATCCTTGCGGCAAATCTTTGATAAAATCTGTCAGGCAGGCACAAGATACTGCTGCTTCTATCTCTTCTTCACCCGCATGTGCATTACCCAGCAGAATATTGTCACGAATCGTTCCGGAAAATAAGAAATTATCCTGAAATACCACGGCTATCTTATCCCGCAATGAATACAGCGTCAAATCACGAATATCCGTGCCGTCAATCAAAATCTGCCCCGAAGTCACATCATAGAAACGCGGCAGCAAATTAACCAGAGTCGTTTTACCACCGCCGGAATTACCGACTAAAGCTATGGTCTGCCCCTTTTTAATCTCTAAATTGATATTTTTTAACACCGGTTTGCCGGCAACATATTCAAAGTTGACATTCCGGTAAGATATACCTTTAGTAATTTGCTCTAACTCTTTCGCTTCAGCTCTGTCCGCAATATCCGGCTGCCGCTGCAGCAATTCAAATACGCGCTCCATGGCCATCAACGCAACCTGTACATTGTTGAAATTATTACCAATGCCCTTTATCGGATTATACAGCAAAATAAGTGCCGCTACAAATGATACAAAATTACCGGCCGTTATCTGGTGGTGTACAATCAAATAACTGCCTACCCAAATCACCAAAGCAATTCCCAATGATACCACAAAATGCATCAGCGGCGACAACATTCCGGTCCGCTGCACCATTTTCATCCCCAGCTTGAACACATTTCGCAGCGTTCCGTCAAAACGCTTGTTCTGATAATCATACAAATTATAAGAAGAAATAATACGGTTACCGCAAAAACTTTCATTATAATGGGTCACAACCTCGGCACTGGTAAATACCGTCTTTTTATTGATATCTTTAATCCGCTTTCTTACTCTGGTCAGCGGAAACAGCGCGCAAAACAAAATAACCACCGCAATCAGCGCCAAATGCCAGCTGTTGTAAAATAAAACCATAATCAGGGCAACTGAAGAGAAAAAACGGGTGGAAAATTGTTTGATATTACTCAACAACCCGCTGCAGGCCGCATCGACATCATTGTTAAAACGCATCATAACCGTTCCCGATGTCGTGGTGTCAAAAAAAGTCGCATCAAATTTCATCAGTTTTTCAAACAATGCAATTTTCACATCACTGGAAATACGGCTGCCTACCCACGTATTGGCAAAATTTGCGGCAAAAGTCAAAATTCCCTGTGCCATGCTGAATGCTATGATTAAAAGCGGTATCCATAATGTGCTGGTGTTTTTTTCTATCATCATCACATCCATATACGGCTTTAATACCCAAGCAATTGCCGCATCCATCGCTCCTACCGGCAGCGTCAGCAAAATAGCCAGCAGCGCCCTGCCCCAGTATGGTTTGACAAACGGCCACATCTGCCCGTAGTCATAAATCATATTCGTATTTTTTATTTTTTCTTTAATTTTGCCAAACATATTTATCCTTTATATTTTTGAAGCCATCATAGCGGATAAATCATAAAAGTAAACCGTTTGTCGTAAGATATAAAGATTATTTTAGCAGAGGGACAGATGTTCTGACAGAACACCTGCCCCGATTTTTTTTATTTTCCCATTTTATAAAGGTTTGCTGCCGTATTGATTGTGTTATCAAAATTCTGCCAGCCGCTGGCTTTGGCATTGCTAATTCTGTTTCCTATCCCCTGATTTACATTATATATATTTGCCTGATTCTGATATCCGGAAACCGAACCCTCTAACAGCTGTTTTATCTGTTCTATATAATCCTGCTGGGCATTATTACCGAAATTACCGCTGTTAATTTCATTATTCAGACTCTGCGTAAAAGCATTCTGCCCGTTTAATACACTATGATAAGCCGCCTGATTATACGCTTCGTTCTGTTTTTCCTGCAAATCTGCCATTGCACGCTGATACGCCTCACTGCCGATACTGATGCCTTTATTGGCCAGACTTGTTTCCAAATCAGCCGTCTGCTGTTGATATTGCGGCGTCAGTTTATCAATATAAGACTGATATGTCGCCTCTTCTGCCCGCTGACGCGCAGCATCCGAACCATCCGCCGTCAGACGATAATCCGGCAGACTGCTGAGATTCTGACTCATATTCAAAGCCTGTTGTGTCATATTATTCAACGTACCGTCATAATTGGACGTGTCATAATTATTCAGATAATTCAAATAATTTTTCTCGTAACCATATTGATTAACCGAAGAGTTTCCAAAAACTTTTCCAACTGATTTACTCATTTTTCTTCTCCTTATGTTTTTTTATCCATTTACATTCGGATTTCAGCATCCCGAAAATATAGCAATCCTCGCCATTTTCCCGATATGAACGCAGCAATCCTTCCGGACAGAATCCCAACTTTTTTACAAAATTCAGACTGTCCGTATTGTTTTTACTCACCAAAAGCGATATGCGCCGGCACGATAATCCCTCGAATGCCAGACCGAACATACTTTCCAGCATCCGGCGATTGCACCAGCGTTTGTCCGTGCTGTAAACCGTCCACCAAATCTCATGCGCCGGACGATAATTGTGAAAAATTAAACCGCCGATAATCTTTTCCCCTTGCATAAAACCAAATGTCAGATGTCTGTCCAGCCATTGTTTGTCATATTGTAATCCCCGACAAACCCAGTCCGTAACAAGGTCATCTCTGTCCTCGACAATCCTGTATTCATCCATTACAGTACTCCGCTGCCGGTTTCATAACGAATACCGGTTTCATACCATTCAATCAAATTTCCCTTTGTTTTCGTCTTGAACACGACACTGGCCTTATAACCGGTGGAAGAATTGGCTATCCACTGACTTCGGATTGTCGTACTTTCTGCCGCTCCCCATCGGATACCGGCCGGAGCCGCCGAACTCGACCATTTGGTTTCATTCCATTTATGCAGGCTGGAATCCGCCAGATTTTCTTTATAATTTACCTTGCGGTTTTCCATATCCATATTGGTATAAATCACTAAAGAATATCCTGAACTTGATTTTGTCCGCGGATTCAGAAGCTGTATCTTCTTTATGCTGTTACTGCCCAGATTATTATAGGCTTGTTCCACACAGCCGCTGATTTCGACACCGTCATCCGAATAGCCTTCGTCAAATAAAAAAATACCCTTATCCGCGCCAAAATAAAGTTTCTGGTTATATATCCCCCAGCAATGGGAGCGGATACCCGTAAAACGACACCAGGCACCGGTATTAACATTGATAACATGCTGCTCGTACTGATTGGATACCGGAACGTTAAACAGCGCATAACCGCCGCGGCTGTAAATAATTCCCTGCCAGCCGTAACGGTTCAGGTTACGCGCCGTTCGTGACAATATCAGTCCGCGAATACTGTCGCTGAAAGCAATCTGCGAAGCATTGGCCTGTTCCAAAGGCAGCGCCTTTGACAAAGGTACATACCCGTCTTCAGATATAATAACCACATCACCCTGATAAGGCACCAGACAATTATAGCCGATGGGTCTGCTGATTTTATAAGAACCGCTCAGCTTCCATGTCGCCGCATTATTTATATCTGAACCGGCATAAACCAAAGCTTCGCCTTCTGAGGTAATAAAGACCGTTAAATCATCTATTCCCTGACCACCGTCCTGTGTCCAGTTGGCTACTGCCCTGAGTTCGCCGCCAAAACGTGCAATCTGCGATAAATCAAAACAATTTAACGGTCCCGAAATATTTCCGGCTGTTGCCGGATACCAGACTTTCAGCGAACCGCTCTCGATAAACCATAAACGTTGTTTGGACAGACTGACGCCGGCAATACGCGTTGCGTTCAGATTTTCGGCACTGAATCCCCAATCCTCAAAATGCTCCGCCCCGCTTTCATCCTGATAATAAACTTTGGGTGTGTCGCTGCCGTTTACAAAATACAAATAGTTTTTATATTGTTGCGTCCGGCAATAGCTGTTGCTGAAGCTTACCGCATCATAAGCATAAATATTTTTGCGAGAGGACACATTATATAATTTTCCGGCGGCAACCGCAAAAAAAGAATTTGTATCCCCTGCCTTATATTCGGCCAGCGTACAAATTTTTTCATCCAATTCGGCATATTTGATATAACCTTTACGCAACGCCACCTTTGTATCCTGCGGCATATAATTATCCATTACAATGGCATAGCCCGCATCCATATCGGCCAGACTGTCGCGCATATTCAATCCCTTTATCGGCGCAGGCAGAATATAGCTTACCGATTTATTTACCCGTGCTGCCAATTTTAACTTCATTGATTATTACTCCCGTTTTATCCAAACCGGAAATTGAACGCGCCAGCGGAATATCCGCCACAGCCTGTTCCGTACCGAAACGTTTTTTGAGTTCACGCTGAAACTCATTATATTCTTCGGCATAATCCAAACCGCTGCGTTTAAGCCAACGCCATAAAATTCCCAATTTCACCAAATATTCATCAAATACCGGCACATCCGTATTGGCGGTTAAGACACTTTTTTCTTCAAAAGTATCAAAATCCCAGACCACACTGTTTGAACGGTATTGAAAAACAATCTGCAATCCGCTTTCCGGCGGCGTTAAAAATACAAAACGTCCGTTCTGAATCTTAAATTTTAATTCCGTACCGGCATTATAAAAATATTTTTCCCGCATCCATTGTTCCGGTGTAATTGCGCCTATAACCCTTTTTTTATCATCTTTGATAAAAATCGTATTGTTCAACAGACAATAAAAGTCCGGCACAAATTCCGTTATCGGATAACGTGTTCGTCCTTTAATCGTGTGCAGACATCCTTCTTTAGTCAGTTCCTGCCAGTTGCCGTAGCGCAGCAAACTGTCCAAAGCCGATTTGGCGACACTCAGAAAAATACTTTCCTGCTGGCTGTTTTCATCAAAAAGGTCGCTGGGCCTTTTGGTTGCTGCCAAATCTGCAACCTCACGGCAGATTTCCAGAATAGTTTTCATCGTTTTTCCTCATTTCGGTTTTTGTTGTTTTTACGTTTTTCATTTAAAGCTCTTTGCAATACAGTCAGTTGTTCACGCAAGGCTTCTATTTCTCTTTTATATTCAAGTTCTTTCTTAATAAAATTATCTAATGCCTTGTTATTTTCTGATTTTTCCAAAAACATTTGAGCTAAAACGTGTTCATTTTCCAACCCCAGATTTTTTACCTTTTCAAAATCCAGTTTGGCTAAAGTTTCAACCGTAAAAACACCTCTGTTTTTACAAGTGGCAATTTCTGCGGCCGTTAAAAAAGCAAATTGCTCCAGAGGCGTCCCTTTTTCAGCCTCTTTTTTAGAAAGCTGATACAGAGCATATTCTTTAGGAAAACGCCTTATCTTTTCTGAACTGGCCGGTTGATTAAAGACTTCGGTATTATTATCCTTCAGTCTGATTTCGACATAGGTCACGTTTTTGAAAATCGGCAACCCGTTTTCCGAAACCTCATTGGTTTTTACTGCCTTATCATAAAAACGAGCAGCTACATTTTTTTCACTTTCACTCTGGTTTATGACTTGCTGAAACAAAGAGAAATCAATATCCATAACTAATCCTTTTCTTTAAAATGTTTATATAACATAATGAAAAGAAGTGCTTTTATGCACTTCTTTTCATTTTCTTGTTGTTATTCTGTTTCACCTGTTTTATCTGAGGTGCCTGTACCTGCAGAACTTACGGCGTTAATCAAAACACCTTGAACGGCAGCATTCGACATGGTCATATTTCCGGCCCAGCCGATAATCCGGTAAAGTGCATCCTGATTGACGGACATTCTGTCCCCGCCGATGATTTTCATATTGCGATCACGATGTGTACGCAGATACAAATAATCCGTGTTCAGAAAATACATGTGTTTTTCCGGACAATAGCCTTTCTGACCACCGTCAAAAATAACATCGGCCCCTTTGAATTTCAGGCTGGCAAAACCTGAATCAGCCATTTTCGGATCAGAGAAACGCTGTAAAGCCGTCAAAGATTCGTCATACAGTGAATACAAATCATCAGCGCAGACAATTAAATCAGGTTTGTCGGAATTACGGCAGCATTTATAATAAAGCTTACTCATGGCCTGACGAATATTTGAAGATGTCAATGTCTCGCTGACCGTCTGATTACGCCAGAATTCATTACCAGAAACAGAACGGTCAATACCGCCCACGGTACCTGATGTAGCATCATCGGCAACCAGCAAAGCCAGACCGCCGATTTCTTTTCCCGAAGAACCCGTACCATCACTGTAAATAGCTGCCGACATTTGATTCATCAATGTTTTTTCAGCATTGTTAATGCGTTTTTCCAACAAATCCATAACCTGTGACTCACCACTGTTCATCAAAAGTTCTTCGCCGGAAACAGCTACCGGAACAGCACACAGTTTCAAAGCATATTCTGCTGCCGTAAACAGTTGTTTCGGCGTATAGTTAATGGTATCGTAACCGGAATACCAAACCATATCGCCTTCGCCGTATTCCAGTTCTTCCAAAATTTTGGAACCGCCGGAAATAGGACGCATTTTTCCTTTTTCTTTCAGGCGTGTTAACAACGCACTGTTTTTGGAAATATTATCCGCCATTTCTTTTGAACGGTTTTCCAAAGTTACCGTAAATACATCATCATATTTCATTTTTCCCATTTTATATTCCTTCTAAATTTAAGTTAATCTCTAAAAGCCGCCATATTTTTTTCGAGTTCTTCCCGTAAGGTCAGTCGTCTTTCCGGTGCTTTTGCCTTCCCCTTTGGAGAAAATGCCGCTTTTTGCGCTTTTTGCGCAGCGGCAGAATCCGAATCGATTTTTTTCAAAATCAATTCGCTGCGGACTTCGGGATTCAGCCAGACAGCCTGTGCATAGGCTGCTTCCAAATCTCCGGCAAGTCCGGCCTGCAGCAAATTCTGCATTTGAGCTGAAACGACGTCAAAATACGGATGCAACCGACGCCCTTTTTCATCTTTTTGGGCGCCAAACTCTTGTAATTTGACTACGTTATCGCTGTTTTGCTTTTGCTGCATAAAGTTTGTAAAATTGTGAAATTCCGTTTCAAGCTCCATCAGTCTGTTCAGTATCCGCCCCGTTTCTTCCGAGGGTTTATTTGCAGAGAACAGAGCTTTTACACCGAATGCCTGTGCAATTGCATCCAATGTTTTAACCGGCTCGGTGTGCATTTTTTCATCAATATAAACCAATCCGTCGAACCATTTTTTCAGACCGGAAATACCATTGTTGCCGCGTTTTCTGCTCAGTTCTTCAAAGCCCTGAAGCCAATGTAGAATATCCAGCTTTTCTGTAATTTTCCGTCGTTCTTCTGCTCGTTTTTTTTCTCTTTCACTCAAATAAGCCTGCCATTGCGGCGACAGATTTTTAAAATCGTCGGCGAATGACGGCTCAAAGTCAGACGGCACTTCAATTCCGGCTGCAGCTGTTTCTGTTTCTGCCGAAACATCCTGCTCCTCCGGTAAAGACGAAACGTCCGCCTTTTCGTCATCGGCCTTGTTAAACAGGCCAAATGCTTTGAACTGGCGTTCCAATTCTTTTCTGATTTCATTCATTTCCATATCATCCTTTTGTAGTTATAAAGAAAATCGGCAAAAATTGACTTTTGCCGTTCTTTTTCTTGTTGATACCGAATATTTTTGAAATACTCGGCAGAATAGTCGCCGGCCAGAGCTAAACCCGAAGCCTGTAAATACTTGTCGACATCCGCGACCGAAGATGCGACAGATCCGTCCGGAAGAAGTACTTCTTCCGCGAATTGACTGCTGACATACGTCATATTTTTCTCCTGCTTTTCCGATATAAAAAGATATTTTTTATAACTTACCACTTATCGGCAACGTTCTTATTGTGCCGAAACATACTTTCTAAACTGTCCGGCGGCAGATAACCGTTGTTCTCATTCGGCATCTCAAAAACCGGCTCGGCAAAAGTCAACGCCAGGGCATCGGCCATGTCCGGAGATTTACCCAACCGTTTTTTGATTTCTTCTTTTTCTTCCAGCTGTAACCGGCCGCGACTGTCATATTTTTTGTTCACGCAGCAAAGTTCCGCTGCCAGATTTTCATTTTCAGGCAATTGCACTTTTTGCTCCCCGCCCAGCCAGAGACGTAATTCGTCCCACATCTCTGCCCGCCGGTTGTGGTAACGGTCATCAGCCAAAGCCTTGGCTCCGAACATAACCGGACGAACAATACGTTTAAAACCCCTGTCGTTTAAAATATCAACAACACCTCCGCCGACACCGCCGGCATCAATGAACAAACGAAGAGGCTTATATTGGCGTATAAAAAAAGTGGCTCGGTTGGCCACTTCTACATTATCCAGATGTCGGTAACTTTCAAAAAACATACATTTCCGGCCACGCCGAAAACAAAAAACACTCATATCATCACCGAATCTCGCTACGTCCAACCCGATAATCAAAGGCGAAGAAGTCTGTTCCAGATAGTTTTCAAAAGCCTGACGCACCAATCCGGACGCAATCAGCCTGTGACTGCCGGCTGCAACCGGTGCTCCCAGCCAGATGTGTTCATATTCTTCGGGATTTTCCCGTTGACATTTTTGTGCCAGATAACGCATTTCTTCGGGACAAAAAGGATTATCAGTATAGTTGACCTTGACAACAAGTGTCCGTTCGTCCGGATGCGCGCCGACAGCCTGCCACACCGGATCATTTTCTTCTTCTCTGTTCATGGAAATCCAGATTTCAGAACCGGCTTTACGAATGGTCGGATCCAAAATTTCCCAGCTTTTCTTACTGATTTTTTGAGCTTCTTCCAACCAGACAATATCTATGCCTTCCAGAGACTTTATATTACCGGCATCCTGTTCGCGTAATCCCTTAAAAATGATAACTGTTCCGCTCAACCGGTTGTGTATTTTCGTTTCGCTTATTTTATAATCTGTTAAGCCATAATAGCTGATGCGGTCGCTTAATAATTTATGAACCGAATCTTTTATACTGTCTTGCACTTCGCGCATACAGGCAATCCGCAGCTTTTTCATCCGCCCCAGCAAAAGAAGACTGTCGGCAAAAGCATAAGACTTGCCGCCGGCACGACCGCCGTAATACAATTTATATCGGTATTTCCGGCGCATCAGCGGCGCGAATATCTCCGGTATTTTTGCTATCATGTTGTTTGTCATTGATAAAATCCACCAAAATTTTTGTTAAATTCTCCGCTGACTGCGTATTATCTTTATCTGCCATCAGCGCCGCTATTTTGCATTTCAGCTCCTCTGCTTTCAGTGCCAGATTGATATTTCCTTCATCAACCGCCATTTGCTGAAGACGATTGAGCATTTCCAGACTTTCGGTAAAAGAATAAGCTCCTGCTTTTTTTCTGACCATATTTTCTCCCCCTTATTCAATATCATTATAAAACAAATGATTACCCGTAACATAACATGGTGCCTTATTTTTTGCCCAAACCGGTTTTACCTGCCGTGTATGATAAAAAAGCGCACCATTGGTAAAATCGATAAGACCTCCCGACAAAGCCTTTTCGGCAATCTTCAGACACTTTTTAAAGCCATAAGCCTGCAAATCCGGTTGAATCAGCAATTTATAATTGGCATCATTTTTATTCCAGCAACTGAACTGCGCTTTTTTCAGACAGGTTTGAGCAATACTCGGTATTTTTTTACCGTTTTTGACCTCATATCCCGTAAACCATTTTTTTGCCTGATACCGGTTCATTACAACACAAGCAACGGCTTCAATACCTTCATCGCCTTCGCCCCGCGCCTCTCCGAATAATGTGCGTGCCAAAATCTGCAAATCATCCATCGCTTTTTTTCCTTTTCTGTTTATTTTCAGTTAAAAACTCCAAACGGGTTTTAATTTCTGTCAGAACCAAATTCTGCTGCGCCTGTAAAACAGCCAAAGCATCAACTTTACCATCACTGCTTTCACAACGTTTTTCTAAATTACACAACAATACTTCCTGCCGTGCTTTCCATTCACCCAGACGAATCAAAGCAACAATAAGTCCTAAAAGAGCGGAACATCCGCTTATAACACCCCAATCCATTTTACATCTCCCCTATTTGCCTAGAAATATTACTCTGAGGTAGCCTGGATTTCCGGCGTATGCCGTCGGTCCCGAAGTACTGGCTCCGCCACCTGCTCCCCAAGGTCCGTACAATCCTGCACCACCGTTAACAGTCCCCACGTCAGCCACTGCTCCTCCTGTATAACCGACCTGTCTGGCTTCGATAGAAATTGCAGCACTGCTTACATCCGGCAGTGCACCACCGGCTCCTCCCACAGCCTGCTCATGTGTTGAGGCATAAATATATCCGCCTTGTCCGCCGTGGGCCGCAACCACATTGTTAATATACGTACTGTTGCCGGCACCCGCCGTATTTGCACCACTTGTCGTATCTGTCGTAACCGCACCACCGCCACCGCCGACATACGACTCATAAGCACCGGTCGGCAGATAAAATATTCCGCTGAAATAAGAACCGCTGCCGCCGCCTGCCGCACACTCATCTCTGGACATCGTATACTTGTAAAATGCCGCACCACCGCCACCGCCGCCAACGGCAATAATGTGATAGCGTCCTGTGGTCATTAAGTATAAAGTGGCGCTGTATCCGCCTGTTCCACATTCATAAAGTAATTGATTATCACTGTAAAACTGCTGCTCAAGCACAATATTAATTTCCTGATTAGCCGTAACAGAAATTGTACCTGACTGGGTATAATAACCACTAAGATAAACCGTGTATGTTACGGCCGTACCTTTTTTTACCTTGACTGTTTTACCATTTACTTTTCCGGTACTGAAATTAACTGCGGCATTCGCCGGAAATGTATTGACGGTTAACTTGACACCGGATGAATACACCAATGTCGAACCATAATAAATCTCACCTATTGCCGAATTACCATAATAGACTTCGCCGATAGCCGAATTACCAACCGTTATCCCCATCTAACTTTCCCTTACAAAATAAAATGTATTGCCGTCACACACACTCGGCAAAGCCGATACAACCTGAAATTTGGACAGCATTGCTACTATACCCTGATTGACGGAAACCGTATTATCCGAAAGTGTCAGACCGTAACCGATATTATAAATCGAACTGCCCAACTGATCCCAGCTACTACCGGTCCATGCATAATTCATATCCGTTGTCAAAACATTATAAACATCGCCGATATCCACGTTATTTGAAGGCAAATCAGCTGCCGTTGTTACTGAACCGCACCATTTGTAAACACCGCTTAAGGCCGCTTTGATAGACTGGCAATCACTTTTAAGCTGTTCACATTCCGCCTTTAGTACTGCTGCGGCCTGCTGGCTGTTCTCGGCTGCACCGGCTTCGCTCTGTGCCTTTTGTGCCGAAAGACCAGAAGCACTTTCGCTGGACTGTGCGTTTTGAGAGGCTTCTTCAGCTCTGTCCGCCGCGGTTTCACTTCGTGTTGCATACTCAGACATTTGTCCCGACGCAAAATTTTCAATATCCGGTTTGATAACTTCATCCACATAGCTGTCAACCGCCGGCTGAACTTCCCTGTTAACGGCTTCTTCCAAAATCGGTTTGATATAACTCTTTGTATATTCCTGAATATCAGGTTTAATCACTTCTTCCGTATACTTTTTTACTTCATTCTGTCCGGATTTTATATAAATGAGATATACATCTAAATCCAGTGTTACTTCATCCTGCCAGTAAACTTCTATATCTGACTGAACAGCCGGCATAACCGGTACAATATATTCATTTTCCATAGCTGCCTCACTTTGTTACCTGCTGTGTTATTCTGAATATGCCGATTTGATTGACATCGGCCGGAAAAAACGTGTGTACCGACCCGTCATTTAAAATAATCTGCATATCCGTTTTATATTCGCCCTCGGCCAAACCCGTTTGTACCGGCGACAAGACAAAAGAAAATTTACCTTTTTCCGCTTCTATCGGCAGAGCTTCCAAACTAAACAGTAAACTATCATCGTCTTTACGCCGCACCTGCATCATAATTTGCGCGTCATGCAAATCAATTTCCGCACTTTGTTTATGAAACTGCAGCTTAATAACAAAGGTATCTCCCTGACGCACTTCAATAATATTTTTTGATGGAATAATCTTTCCGGTCATTTAATCCTCCTCTTTTACTTTTATAAAATAATTGACAGCCTGATTGATCGGCGTCACATGATTACTGGCTCCGTAAATGGCATTGGAACGACTGGCATCAAATGTAAAATAATAAGCACCACCCCCGTCACCGGAACGTGTATTTCCCATTTTCGGATCTTCCATTCTGATAGCGCCGCTGGTTGGTGCCGCTCCGGACAGATAACCGTCTTGCGGTTGCGATTGTCCCGTAATATTCGGCAGTCCCTCCGCCTGTGTTGCATAAATATTGGAAGCCGAATCTCCACCCAATCCGCGCAAGAACTTTCCGCGGTAATCCGGAAGATTGAACGTTGAAAAGCCATCTCCGGCGCCGAAATTTGTACCAATCAGGGCAAACAACGCCGCATAAGTTGTCCGGCTTACGGCCTGCCCGTTGCATAAAAACCAATTATCATGATTAGCCCCTGCAACCGAAACTTTTATATCGCCAATGCGAAAAAGCTTGTTCATAACGGCTGTCAATGTTCTGTTTGCCGCATTCAGCTGCTGTTTATTTACGGCATCTGTTTCTACGGTTCCTGCGGCCATATTCCGAATTTGAAAACCGCCCATTTTCAGTTCGCCTTTCATCGGTGTCCGGCCATCTTTTAAAAAGCATTCGCTGAGGGCATCAGCAAAATTATCATCTTCTTCATCGTGCCGGTCAGACACGATATCAATTTCATTTTTCCTGTCGTCTTCCCAGCTATGAAGACGTGTAAATAATCCGTTACTGTCAAATGGCATATTTTATCTCCTTATGATGTATAAAAAAAAGCGCTGTCGGCGCCGTTTATTTTTGTGAAATTTTGCTGAGCTCGGTCATTTTTTTCAAATCAAGCTCTTCCTGTTTAATACGATTTTGTTCCTTTTTAATGGCAAAATCACGTTCCATTTTCTGCGTCTGAAACTCCAGCATTTTGTCTTCGGTTTGTTTCCGAGGCATTTCCGGTTCATTCAGAATAGTATCAATCTTGTCAAAAACACTTGACAGAACATCATCGAATTGGCGTGCATTGGATAAAGATGCAACGGCTGTTTCCATCATACGACGGTATAACGGCAAAAGAGCCGGCTGCTGCGAAACCACGCCAAAAGCCTGATTTATCATCTGATTGATATACTGTAAGACATTCAGGACTTTTTCTTCGTTTTTATCCTGTTCAAAGCAGCCGTCCGTTTCCAAATCAATAACCATATCACGCAGTTTTTGTGTTTTTAACAACTCTACGGCCTGACGAACCAGTTCCGGATTCTTTTTATTTTCTTCCGGCACAAATGCTGCCAAAACATCCGGAGAAAACTGTTCACAGATAATTTCCGCTTTGATTTTTAATAAATCACGCAAGAAACGCTGCATATCGTTTTGTCTGTCCTGATTGCGCAATGTTCCGAAATTTGTTTTTTTGATAACAGCCGTAGCCGTGTCCTGAGTATTAGAAGAACCGCGCATAATATCGCTTACACCCGTGACTTCATAAATCGAATCAATCAAAATCTGACGGCGTTCGGCCAAAACCTGTAAAGCACTGATGTATTGTTCTATCGGCGCAAAATCTATAATTCCTTTAAGCCCGCCGGCTTCTTTGAGTTTGTCAAAATCACTTAAAGAAATCAGCGTAACATCTTTATCCAGAATGTTAGCCAGTTCAGGAAAAGCATTATCATAACAACCGGAAACTTTCAATGCCTGCATTGTCAGACGCATCCGGCTGTTGACTCCGTCCAGCTCCTCTAACAGGCTTTTAATTTCAATATAGTCCGGTACCGGAATAATCCCGTCATTGGCCATCGTTGCCATTATTGGTTTAGGACACGGGAAAAAACCGCTCAGGTGCAATGTATCTTCTCCGACAAGCAGAAAATCATCCGGATAATCCGGGCTGAGGTAATAAATCCGGCGTGTTTCTTTATCCCAGATTTCGTAAACGGCAATACTTTTGTCGGCATAATTATGCTGCCGGAAATAATCCGCGGCATCTTCGCCGAAACTCAGGCTAATCTCATCAATATTCATAAAGTTTTTACGGGCAATCCATTCAACATCTTCCCAGACGTTGACCTTATCTACATCCGTCAGGAAATATTTCGGATTGACATATTGTGTTATAACTTGTTCTTTGTCTTTGAGAATGACTGTACCGATATACTTAAAGCTCGAATGATACTGTTCCCACAAAATGCCCATACCCGAAAGCAGAAAATCATTACGGGCATATTTGATAACACTATCAAAATCAAACTGCTTGATATCCCAGTCCAACGCCTTTTCCATAATCTGACAGGCCAGATTCTCTGCGGCATTGGCTTTTTTATTTCCGCGAATTATAAACAACTGAGGCTGTTTGAAATATAAAAAAGGTTTCAGGGTTTCTATCGTTGACCAGAAGATATTCTGTTTATTGCGTTTACGCTCATTACGATAGTAACCGCGGATTTCATCTATAAGCTCATAATATTCAGAATAAGTTTTTTCTGATAGCTGAATTTTATTTATCCACTTTCTATATAATTCTCTATTTGTTTGTTCTTCCATGATTTTCTCCTAAAAAAAACAGGCCGCAAAAAGCATCCGGCCTGTAAAGTTTGTTTTTATATTCTTATTTGGTATATTTTCCCAAAAGGCTTTTCTCCCGAACAACAATCAAGTCATCCAGAGGCAGCGGCAATTCATCAAAACGATGAAAAACAACATAATCCCCTACCTGAGCCAAAGTAACCTTGTCTCCGATACTTTTTACAACACCTTGATTTACAACATTTTTATTATCATCCTGAATAATCAGTTTTGACGATGACATTTTATCCGGTTTTATAATAATCCGGTCTTCAATAGCTTTTAACATTTTAAATTCCTTATAAAAAAAGAGATTAAGCTGATATTTTGTTTACGCTTAACCTCTGTTATTCTAAGTTTTATCTGAATACAATTTTACATCATAATAATTTTATTACAACATTAGTGACTAAATGTCAAGAACTTTTTTTATTTATTTTGCAAATAATATTTAACAAGCCTTTCCAAACCCAGTGTCAGAAATACTTTGAAGCAATATATCATCTGTTTTCCCAAAAGACTTTGTCTAATAATATTCTTATCAAGTTCTATTTCTTTATCCTCGATACACACGATTCTAACCATCGGCCAAAACTCTGACGGAATGCTTTTCATTGCAGACAAATAGCGCTCTTTATATATTAAAGCCTCCTCTCTGTCTGAGCTTCCGCCACAGATTCTTAAAAGAGGAACACTTTGCAGATTGCCATAATCTCCTAAATAATAATCTTTGCATAATCTCTCTCCGGCCCTTTTGCGGTCAGCTGCACTGAATTTGCTGTTTTTAAGTTCAAGATAACCTTTTTCATAGTATTTATCTAAAACAGACTGCTTGTAATAACCGCCGTCAACACGATGTTTATAGCCTTTTTTCAGGGCTTCTTCTTTTGAAATATATTCTTCGTCCGCCATTTTTCTTATCTCCTTTTTCTTATCAATTATAAGAAAAATATAATCTTGTCAATAAGAAAAATATCGTTTTACTTTCTGTCTCTGATATGATATATATTATATAATGTATTTATTTGAGGTGCGTTATGGAAGCTACAGAAGAAATCAGAAAAAAAATTGCCTGCTTGATTACCGAACGAGGTCTTAATTTTGCAAAAGTTTCTTTAAGTATTGGTAAAAATATTGCTTATATTCAGCAATTTATCAAGAATGGTTCACCACGCCGGCTGGGAGAAGTAGAACGGCAAAAACTGGCGCGGCTGCTTAATGTGGACGAACAGGAACTGACTGATTTACCTCTCAAAAATTCTTCGGCTTCCGCTCAGGATGTCAATCAGGACATTTTGTGCCTGATTATTGAAAATATTGAAACATGGCTCGAACAACGCAAACTAACCCTCCCGCCTCATAACAAAGCCGAACTGATTCGCCTGATTTATTCAAAAATCTATAATGAACCGGAAGAAACGGCTAATAAAAAAATTAAAGACTTTATCGATATCTATGATGAAGTCCGTAAAGCAAATTGATTTTATAACTAATCAGATAATATAATGATGGATATTGACGCCCAAATACGAGATATTTTAATGAAAAGTACTCCGGTTAATGATAACTTTTCCAAACAGCATGATGATTCCCCAACAGCTTCCCATAATTGGGGTATCAGTGTTGTCGGTAATCAAAATGTTATTATCAACGCCGGCTTGTTTCAATTGTTTATGATGACCGGATTGTTTCTTTTTTATTTGTCTGTTCTGCATTGAACTACATAAACGAATACGGATCTATATCAACTTCTACCCTGACGGCTGACGGTACTTTTACCATTTGCAGCCATTGTTGCAGTACTTGTTGAATATTGATATTTTTAGCCGTTTTCAACATTAAACGGTAACGATATTTGTCCCTCAGCAAAAAAAGCGGTGCCGGTGCCGGACCTAATACCGAAATATAATCCGTATGCGGTGCCGTACGACCGAACTCTGCTGCAACGGCTGACGTCAGTCTTTGTTCGACTCCGGAAATTATCAAAGAGGCCAGCTTACCGAACGGCGGATAGTTCAGAACCTTACGGGACTGCTTTTCAAAAGCCATAAAACTTTCCCTGTCATTATTCAACAACGCCTTAAGAACTTTATTTTCCGGATACAGTGTCTGGAGATAAACCGTCCCCTTTTTGGCACCGCGTCCGGCACGCCCCGAAACCTGTGACAAAAGCTGATACGTTTGTTCTGAAGCACGCAAATCACTTCCCAATAATCCCAAATCGGCATCAACAATACCAACCAATGTCAAGTCAGGGAAATGGTGTCCCTTGGCAATAATCTGCGTCCCGACTAAAATATCTATTTCCCGACGTTCCATACGCGCGATAATTTCGGAAACTGCCGTGAAAGAACCGGCATTATCACTTGACAGTATCTCCGTTTTAGCATACGGAAACCGATATTTAACTTCTTCGGCAACACGTTCCACCCCCGGTCCGCACGCCGTCAGACCTTCTGCCGAACCACAATGCGGACAGACTTGCGGAATATCTTCAACATAGCCGCAGTGATGACACATCAGCCGACATGAACTTTTATGTGCCGTCAACCAGGCACTGCAGCTCGGACACTGCATCCGGTGTCCGCAGTCACGGCAAATCAAAAGCGGTGCATATCCCCTTCTGTTCAAAAACAGAACAGACTGCTCCCGCCTCTGCAGATTGTCTGAAAGCGCTTCGACCAAAACCGGTGCCAGCCAGGAAACACCCCATTCCCCTTTTTGCGGTTTATTTTTTTTCAAATCAATAATTTTAACTTCGGGTAAAACGGCATTGGCATAACGACCGGTCAAACGCACACAATCATATTTTCCGTCTTCGACATTAACCACCGTTTCCAAATCCGGAGTTGCTGTTGACAGAATAAGCGGCAGATGCTCTATTTTAGCTCGAACGACGGCCATATCCCGTCCCTGATAATTTACAACATCTTCCTGCTTAAATGAATGGTCGTGGCTTTCATCAATTACAATCAGCCCCAAATCCGTATAAGGTAAAAATAAAGCCGAGCGCGCACCGACAATTACTTTAACCCGCCCTTCAATAATCGCTTTCCATGTATCTGTCCGTTCTTTTAAGCTGAGACCGGAATGCCAGTTAGCCGGCCGAACACCAAAACGTTTTTGAAAACGTTCCAGCCATTGCGTCGTCAGAGAAATTTCCGGCACCAGAATCAAAACCTGACGGCCTTGTTCCAGAGTTTTGGCAACCGCTTCAAAATAGACTTCCGTTTTACCCGAACCGGTTACTCCGTCCAAAAGCGTTACCGAAAAACCGGCACCGATTTTCTGACACAATAAATCAGCGGCATTTTGCTGTTCTGCCGTCAGGTTAACTTTAACAAAGTCACCAATCGGCTCTAAAAATTCCCTTTTGTTTTCAATGTAAACCGGCTCCAGTACTCCGCTGTCTATTAAAGTTTTTATAACACTCTGCCCCACACCGGCACCTTTGGCAATTTCCTGCCGCGTATACGGTGCATGGCGAAGCAGATCCATAACATGCCAGCGGGCATCAGAATTCTTGAGCTTAGCCTCAGCCAGAGTTTTACCGGAAAGCTTATACAACACGGTCAACGGCGATGGTTCAAAAGCTGCTTTGACACTGACGACCATTTTAAAAACCAGTCCCCGCGGAGCCATATTATATTGTGCAACCCAGTCGATAAATGTCAGAAGTTTTTCCGAAAGCGGCGGAAAATCATAGATTTTAACAATATTTTTGATTTTTTCGGGAGACAGCTCGTTTTGTGGTTCCAAATCATAAACCACACCTATTTGTTTATCGCGTCCGAAGGGGACTTCAACCAATTGCCCGCGTTCAACTTTTTCAGCCGTCCGATAAGTAAACGGCTGATTAAACGGCAACGGCAGCAAAACCCCGATTAACAACGATTACGCCCTTTCTTTTGTTGAAGATAAGCGGCAGAATAACCATGCGGATGACGTTTCTTTAATTTTTCGATATTACGATTTATAATTTCTTCGAAAGGAATATCCAAGGCCAGAGAAGCCTGAACCAAATACCAGCAAACATCGCCCAATTCCTTAATCAGCATCTCGCGTGTTTCATCCGTATATTCCATTCCCATAAATTTTATTTTTTTCCAGACATCATCAACCTCGCCGGTTTCGCCGCATAAACCGGCAACGGCATGATCCAGACGGGCATAGTTTCCATTCAGCTTCTCGGATAGTGCGGCAAAACTTTCTGCAAAAGCCGTATCATTCTTTGCCGTTTCTGAAGTTACACTGTCAACAAAGCGGCTGTATGCCGCAAAATATTCCTTTTCATCCATTATTTTATCCTTTTTTCAATAAATCTTTCAGTTCATATATCTGCTGTAAGGCTTCCCGTGCCGTCAATTCATCAGGATTTATTTCTGACAGCTTTTGTTCCAGCAAAGACGGCTTTTCTTCTTTTTCCACAAAAGAAAACAAAGGCAGTTCCATTTCAAAAACATTGGCATTTTTGTGTTGATTTTCATTTTCCAATTTTGAAAGAACCTGAGCAGCCCTGTCTAATACAACCTGAGGCAAACCGGCCAATTTGGCAACATGAATACCGTACGAGCGATCGGCAGCTCCTTCTATAACCTCATGCAAAAAGATAACTTCACTTTTGAATTCTTTGATTTTCATACAATGAAGTGTCATAGCTTTTAAGCGACCGGATAAATTCGTCAATTCATGATAATGAGTTGCAAACAAAGCACGACATTTATTCACTTCATACAAATACTCCATAACGGCCCAGGCAATGGATAAACCGTCAAAAGTTGCCGTTCCGCGGCCGATTTCATCCAAAATCACAAAAGAGCGGCTGTCTGCTCTGTTCAAAATGGAAGCCGTTTCAACCATCTCTACCATAAAAGTCGAACGACCGCGCGCCAAATCATCCGAAGCCCCGACCCGAGAAAATACCTTATCAACATAACCGATATGCGCTGATTTAGCCGGTACAAACGATCCCATTTGAGCCATAATGGCAATAATGGCATTCTGCCGCAAAAATGTGGATTTACCGGCCATATTCGGTCCGGTCAGCAGCCAGATACGATTGGACTCGATATCCAAACGGCAGTTATTGCCGACAAAACTGCCTTCATGGTCACGCCGGATAGCTTCTTCTACAACAGGGTGCCTGCCATCGACGATATCAAAAACATAACTGTCATCAATTTCCGGACGACAATAATTGTTTTCTACCGCCAAATCAGCCAGAGCCGCCCCGACATCCAGCTCGGCCAGTGCATTGGCCGTCCGCGTTATATCGTCGGCAGCAAGCAGTATGCTGTGTACCAAATCGTCAAAAACAGCCAGCTCCAATGCCAGTGCTTTTTCGGCTGCGCCGCGTATTTCATTTTCCAACTCTGTCAGTTCCACTGTTGTAAAACGAGCCGCATTCAAAACAGACTGACGATGAATAAACTCCGGATTATTTAAAATCGGTGCGGCCTCTTTATTCGGTATTTCAATAAAATAACCGACCACATTGTTGTATTTGATTTTCAGATGATCTATTCCCGTCTGCTCAATATACTTGGTCTGAAGGTTCAAAATATAATTATGTCCCTTGTTTTTCAAATCACGCACGGCATCCAATTCGGGACTAAAACCGGCTTTAATAAAATCACCGTCACGCGCCAGAAGAGGCAGTTCATTTGACCTGTCCTCGACCCAAAGCGCCTGAGCCAACGTGTTGACCAACATGGCGTGATTACCGAATTTTTGCAAAATTTTCCGGACAGCTTGCGGTAATTCGTCAACAACATCTGTTGTTTTGAATGTTTCTACAAGCATACGCAGTTTAGGCAAATTTCCCAGTGTTACACCTATAGACAGCAAATCTCTCGGCCCGCCGCGTCCGACCCCGAGTCTGGAAACAGCCCGTTCCATATCCGGACAATTTTTCAGCACTTCTCTCAGTTTTTCGCGTACATCCTGATGTTTCAGGAAAAACTCAACCACATCCAGACGGCTGTTTACGGCTTCAACATTCAACAACGGATTAGCCAGACGGGACGCCATCAATCTTGCGCCGGCTCCGCTGACTGTCCTGTCCAATACCGATATCAATGTACCGCCCCGCGGACCTTCCAATAAATCTAAATTGTGCCGTGTTGCCGCGTCTATTTCCATATAGCGGCTGCTTAAGATCTTGACCGGACGGGCTATACGCGGCATTTTTCCCTTTTGCGTATTTTCAACATAATCAAGCAAAATTCCGGCGGCCGTAACTTCCGGTTTGGTAAAACTGCCGAAAGAATCCAAAGTATCTACCTGATAAAAATCCAAAATTTTCTTTTGGGCATTCGTACTGTTAAACCGGGCCTGCGGCAAAACGGAAAGTTTTTCACGATACTCATTCAGCAAATGAAAAAATTCCGGATTTTGTAATAAAGAATCGGCTGCCAAAATTTCACTCGGAGCCAGTCTGTCCAACGCCGTATGTAAAGCCGCTGCCGTACTGCCCGTATTATTTTCCAAAAGCTGCGTATAAAAGACACCGGTTGATAAATCAATCCAAGCCAAACCAAAGTCGTTATTGATTTTTGCCAAACACAATAAAAAATTATTCTTCCGCGAATCGAGTATTGTATCTTCGGTAATCGTTCCCGGTGTAACCAAACGCACAACATCCCGCCGTACCACGGACTTATAGCCGCGTTTACGGGCTTCCGACGGATCTTCCATTTGTTCGCAAATTGCTACCTTAAAGCCCTGTTTTATCAGTTTTGCCATATAACTTTCGTACGCGTGAAAAGGTACACCGCACATCGGCACATCCTTTCCGTCCGCCTTGCCGCGTTTTGTCAGGGCTATATCCAAAGCCTTTGAGGCTGTAATCGCGTCTTCAAAAAACAGTTCATAAAAGTCACCCATGCGGTAAAATAACAAATAATCCTGATGAGCTTCTTTCAGCTCCATATACTGCACCATGGCCGGTGTCAAATTAGTTTTTTCCATCATCATAAATTAAACCTATTTAAACTTATTGTATTTTACAATAATTGTCAGTTAAGTCTACTTTTTTATCAATTTTATCGACGGGATAATACCATGTTTAAGAGTTTGAAGCGTTTACTGGGTCTGGAAAAAGACTCTTCATTTTCGACCAGAGTGATTATTTTATCTCTACCGTCTGCCGTCGTTTTTACCCTGTTAACATCATTAAACATTGTTTCGCCGCTGGTTTCTTTATTTTGTTACATCATCATCATTTTCTTTAATATGTTTTCATTATTTCCGCTCAGCTATGAGATGCAATCACTAAAACAATACATTTATTCTCTGGCCAATGAGCAGGAAAATTCATCTCGTCTTAATCTTTCCGAAAGAGATGCCCAAAAAATTGCCGATGCCGTTAATTCCATTCATCGGTTTTGGACATCAAAAGCTGAATCCCTTGAGGCTCAGACAATGTCTGATGCCGCCGTTCTGGATACGTTGCCGGACCCGATTTTGATGTTGGACAGCGAAGGCGGAATTACCGGCTGCAATATTTCTGCCCGCAGCCTTTTGGGCGAAGATATTATCGGCCGCAATATCGATTCAATCTTCAATGTCAATATATTTATAAATTCGGTAGAAAAAGTCCTGAAAAATGTCAGTTCATCCGAAAGTCTGGTTTTTCATGCCGGCGGTAAAATTAACAAGCGTATTTATACCCACATAACAAAACTGCCTTGGTATTCCAAAGGACGTGCCGTTGCCGTTATTTCCCTTTATGATATCAGTAAGGCAATGAGTCTGGAGAAAATGCAGTCAGACTTTGTTGCCAATGCCAGCCATGAACTGCGGACACCGCTTTCGGTTATTTCCGGTTTCATCGAAACCCTGCAGACAACTGCTAAAGACGATAACGATGCCAGAGAAGCATTTTTGGACATTATGAAAGAACAAGCTGATTACATGGCTAATCTTATAGAAAATCTGCTTTCGCTTTCCAAACTTGAAATGGCTCAGGACAAGGAACTCAAAGACAAAGTCAATATTTCCGAGACGATTGATGATGTAACCCAAGCCCTCAAAATCCGCGCCTTCCATCATTCGGTCAATCTGAAAATCCATGAACAGGGACGTATTCCGAAGATAGAGGGAGACAAACAGGAAATTCATCAGATTTTACAAAACCTTCTGGATAATGCCATTAAATACGCGCAAGAAAACTCCGAAGTAACCGTGGATATTAAAACGGTACCGGAGATTCCGGCCGGCAGCGGACAAAATGTCGCTTCGGGCAAAGCAGTCAGTATTGCTATTAACAATAAAGGCCCTAAGATTGCCAAAGAAGATTTATCCCGTCTGACTGAAAAATTCTATCGTATGCAGATACACAAAGATATGAAAATCAGAGGCACCGGTCTGGGACTGTCCATTGCCAAGCAGATTATCCTGCATCATCATGGCAACCTGACCGTTACCTCAACAACTTATAACGGCACCACCTTCACGGTTTATCTGCCGGTCAAACAATCTTAAACGGCAACCTGTCCCTTGATGGCTTCATCACACTGATAATCCGTCAGTTCAAAATCTTCATATTGAAAATCATTTATATCTTTGACAGCCGGATTTATTTTCATTTTCGGCAGCGGATGCGGCGTCCGTGTCAGTTGTTCACGTACTTGTGCAAAGTGGTTTTGGTAAATATGCGTATCCCCCAGCGTATGAATAAATTCTCCGGCCTCATAACCGCAGACCTGTGCTATCATCATTGTCAGCAAAGCGTATGATGCAATATTAAAAGGTACGCCTAAAAACATATCCCCTGCACGCTGATAAAGCATACAGCTCAATTTGTTATTTGCCACATAAAACTGGCACATCATATGACACGGCGGCAGGTGCATCTCGGCAATCTTACTGACATTCCAAGCAGAAACAACCATGCGACGGTCATTCGGCGTCTTTTTCAGCTTTTCGATAACATTGGCAATCTGATCGATTCCCTCGCCGTTCCAATTACGCCACTGCGAACCGTAAACCGGACCCAGATTTCCGTTTTCATCAGCCCATTCATTCCAAATACGCACACCGTGCTCTTGCAAATATTTGACATTGGTATCGCCTTTCAAAAACCACAGCAATTCATAAATAATGCTTTTTAAGTGCATCTTCTTTGTTGTCACCAGAGGAAAACCCTGACTTAAATCAAAACGCATCTGCCGACCGAATACAGAACGTGTTCCGACGCCGGTTCTATCCATTTTATCAACGCCGTTTTCTAAAACATCTCGAAGCAAATCCAGATACTGTTGCATTTATTTTTCCTCCATTTCCAAATATTGCAGAATTTCCTTAACAACATTCTGTGCCACAAATGCTCCCTTCAGCAGCCAAACTGTTGTTGTTACATTATCCATCTCAAAATGCTGCGGCAGCGGCATATATTTTTTTTCGAGTACCGCAACACTTTTGTCAACCGATGCCGGCTCCCCTGAAATTCCGTCTTTCAAAGCACCGTGATAAACGCAGTCTACCACAATTTCCGGACGCAGCGCCGGTTCTTCAAAAAAAGCATCATAAATAACAGCCCCGCCGGAAATATACAAATCTTCGGGATAATCTTTCAGGCTTTTTAAGTCCGAAACAATCCGGTGATTTTGAGAATCCGATACTTCGTAATCCGGTTGCCGCGTTACGACAATCAACCGACGGTTCGGTAGTGTCCGATTGGGAAAACTTTCATAAGTTTTTTTACCGACAACCAGTGTTTTCTCTTTGGTCAGATTACGAAAGCGCCGGCTGTCTGACGGAATATTCCATGGAATTTCAGCACCGATGCCGATAACATTATCACCTTCATGACGACACCAAATGGCAATCTTAGTCATCTTTTTTATCCAGATGCAGTGCTGTCAGTACTTCGGCCGGCCCATCCACCTGCACGATTTTGGTATTGGGCAGACAACGTAAAGCTTCGGCCAATTCATAATCATTACCGCCGGGCATTGTTCTGTCACCGAAAAATACTATTTTTTCATCAGGAAAATTCTGCCGGAGCCGACCGGCAATCTGTGCCTTGCTGCATCCGCAGGGATTGATGTCAATTGATATCGAACCGCCCACTGAAAATTCGTATTGCGGAAATTCCGTTTCCAGTTTTTCTTTAATTTGCAGGCGTTCTTTATGCGCCGTGTCCCATTTTTGATAACGCAGCCGCTCTTCATAAGGACAATCGCGTCCCAAAACGCTGAAATTCAACATTCCGGTACGGATTTCAATATAATTCGGATACAAGGTATAAGGATATGCCGTATTCCGGCGGAAACTCTCCAATAAAGCCAGCAAACGGGCATCCGGAATAAATTTGTTTTGATAAACATAGCTGCCGCCGCGCCAAAATTCATTTCCCATGGAACAATAAACACCGCCAAACGCATTCAAAACCTGCGCGGGCATCTGCTCTGCCACTTTTGAGAGATTTGAACCTGTCGCAATAAAAGCCGTATGCTGTTGCAGCCATGGCAAAAATTTCGCCGTAAAATCTTCTTGCATCGGTAACCGCGGCGGCGTCAGCGTACCGTCTAAATCAAAAACATAAATCGTCATTTTTCCTGTCCTTTTTCTTTTGAAGTATAAACAGGACAGGAAAATGATAAAGGCTTTTTTTCAATAACTCACAACTATTTAATCAGCATCGTAGACTTGCGGTTCTTCCGGCCAATGCATATCCGGTGTTTCCATCTTTGCTGATTTTTTCAGACCGATTTCATGCGGCATTTTTTCAAAATCTTCCAATATCGGCTTTTCCGTTTCGCATTTTATACTGTATTTCATATTGTTTGGATAGGAGCAGCCGCAGTTATCGTCATCGGAGCAGTCACATTTTTCAGCATAATCATAAAAACATCTTTCTTTATTCATCGTTTTTCCCCTTAAAAAATAAAATCCGAGAGCTTCTGCACTCGGATTTTATATATATATTTTCAAACTAAAGTTTAAAGAGCCTTATAACCATTTTACTTCTATGATTTCATAAGACTTTTTACCGCTTGGCGCCAGATATTCGGCAATATCTCCGATTTCTTTGCCAATCAGGGCCCGAGCCAGCGGAGAAGACAGTGAAATTTTATTTTTTTCAATATCTGCTTCATAATCACCGACAATCTGATATTCGCTTTCTTCATCGGTATCCGTGTTGGCAACCAGAACAGTCGCGCCAAAACGAACAATATCCCCGCTCATTTTAGTCGGATCAATTATCTGGGCGCGGCTGATAACCGCCTCCAGCTCCTGAATACGGCCTTCATTAAAACTCTGTTTTTCCTTGGCTGCAGAATACTCGGCATTTTCGGATAAATCACCTTTTGCCCGAGCCTCGGCAATTTCGGCAATAATATTCGGACGCTCAACGCCTTTGCGTTTTTTCAATTCCTGTTCCAACATTTCATAACCAAGCTTTGTCAGCGGAAACTTATCCATTTTCTTTTCCTCCTCAAATCCAAAATCCGTTTGATAAAAACATCCTTTTAAAAATGTTAAAAAATCAGACTGCGAAATATCTCTATTTCACAGCCGTTTTTTCTTTATGATACTTATAATATAGTTTGTTTTTATCTTTAAATCAAGCATAATTTTGAATCGTCAGCCTGAATTTATTTGCTGCAATTCAGGCATAAAAAACGGCCGAGTGCAAAACCCGACCGTTTTTTTATGACATTTACCTTTTTTGATACCGCGGATACAAACGCAGATTTTTATCACAACTCAGATACAGTTTTCCGTCTTTGTCTTGCATCGGGGTGTAAAATTTATCATGAAGTTTTACAGGCATCCCCAAAACCGCAGGCTCTTTAAGCAAACTCCCAAGACTGTACTTTTCCACCAGAGGTAAATCCTTGTTCAGAACCGGCACATAGACAACGGAATTATCCCCGCATACCAGTGCCCAAACAAGAGTTAAAAATTCTTTGCCATGACCAATGACAAAAAACTTACTCAACGAAACCGATACGATATCTTTTATATCAGCATCGTCCGCCATTACCTCTCGCAGCAATTTTTCATTGCTCAAAACGTTCAAGGTGCGAATCACGATATCACCGCATTTGTTCCGAACGACAACGTAAAAGTTCCCCTCATGATTGAATGCTTCGCCGGCATTGATCAGTCTGACATCTTCAATCGCGGGGATAATATCCGCTTCGCCGGCAAAAACAACACTGAAATACCCCTCCTTATCTTGAGGATTGATATCGGCCCAGACATAATAAACTTCGCCGTCTTCACCGTAGACTTTCATCAAGGATGCCTCACAGTTCGGATTAAGCGCTTTCAGAAGCAAATTTGCATGACTGCGACAAAACACGACACAACTGTTATCCGCCTGACAGCTGGATTGCAGTAAACTCATCTTTCTCATGACAGTAATAATTAAGTTAATAATTTTATGATAATTTACTATACCTTTTGACAATTTTTTTGTCAACGAAAAAGGACGGAATTATTTCCCGTCCTTTTTAAACAATACGATTTTCGTCTTGTGTTTGCCCTTTGCCGGAGTTTTCGACTTTTCTATGGCATAGCTGTAAAGATCATAAAATCTTTCAGCCGCACTGTTTTTCGATGAAGTACTCAGCTGGAGCTCATTTTTCTTCAGGAAAAGACCGCCGACATCATTTTTGTGAAGCGTATAATATACGCCGTCGACCCGAACCGTTTCACCTTCTTCCACCATACATGTGTTCAGACTGTTTATGCCGATTTCAGACATAAGCCGGCTGTCAAAAACATTTACCGGAAACAGCATCACGGCTTCCGAACCGTCCTCTTCCTCAAAACAAATACTCCAGCAGACGCCGACTTCCCGATTGTCGACAATCGTCCGCGTGTGCACCAGATAAATTTCAGTAAATTTTACCTTTTGCATCTTGAGCAGTGCCTCGACCAATCCCTGACAATAATATGTTGTCAGCAACCGCACGGATGCTTTCTTTTTGTCATCAATGTACAACAGAAACACCAAACCGTTCAGCTGAAGTATCGTTGTTTTGGTCAATGGTTCCGAAGACACAAAATAGAGTTCGTCCATCTCGGCATCCTCCAAAAACACCGGAAGGAAAGCCGTTCTTCCGTCATTGCAGCGGCAAACCCACAAAAACTTGGCTGTTCCGAGCAACGTGCCGTTTGCCAGCTGAACGTCCGCATTGAGAGCCTCTCCGACACTGATGACTTTTTCCAACGCCACTTCTCCGACACACCCCTTGCGCAAAAAATGCAAAGAAGCCTGTCGCTGTGTGGATATCATACAAAAGTCATCGGCAAGAATCGTAAAATCATTGATTGTAAAATTCTTCTTCATAATATATAAAATAATTGGTAATTATTCAGAGTATAGCTCAAAAAAATTTTTTGTCAAATATTTAAAATTACACAAGAAGAAAATACTCTCTCCACACCGAGTGGACAGTTCATTGTTCCGTCATACTTAATTGTTTTTATTTATGCGGCTTAGGCGCGCCCTTTTTAATCGGTTCAACAGCCGGATGCATCAAATTCCCGCCGAATCTGTGTCCGGAGTTTCCGACTACCGGCCGGTGTGGCTTAAAGTCGTGGTTCGGTCCGTGATGATGCATATATGGTGCCGGTTTAATATGGTGGGGCGGTATAAAAGGACGCGGTGTCGGAAGCGGCGGTGTATAATAGACGGATTTATTGATATAAACAACCGATGTTTCCGGCGGTTCGCTCACATAAATTATCTGAGGCCGGCTTTCTGTTGTCACATAATTTACCGGATAAACACTGGCCGGTGATGTTGTATAAACATCAGCCGGTTGAACATAAGTCACGACAGCCGTTTCTTCGTCGTAAACATCCTGAACTGCAGGATACGTTACACAGCCGGCCAATCCGACAAAGCAAAACAACACAACGTTTCTCATTTTTTTCATCCTTTTCAGACCGATTATACATTTTTTTGATATAAACGAAAAGTTTTTTTGCCGTTTGTGGATAAACCTGCAAAATATATCTTGACTTTTAAAATAGAATATGGCAAAAGTTCTTTCGTATTTGCCACGCTGTGTTTTTGTTTTTTCCAATAAATCACGCAACGGTTTGGAAAGAATAAAAGCAATGCAGATACTGGAGAGGTGGCAGAGTGGTTTAATGCAGCGGTCTTGAAAACCGTCGAGGGGGCGACCCCTCCCAGAGTTCGAATCTCTGCCTCTCCGCCA
>JAUNIW010000057.1 GCA_030523245.1 Pseudomonadota bacterium | reverse complement strand
ATGTTGCAAGAGGTTTTTGACGGTTGTAAGGATAAAGTTGTTTTACAGGTAATGTTTAGTAAATTGAATATTATTAGGATGTATAGAAACAAAATATTTCATTATGGTTCATTATTGGCTGATGAAAAGAATAAACCAAGTAAAATCCATAACTTAATATATAGAACAATTAAAGAAATGAATGCTCTCCATCTATTGAAGCAATTAAAACAAATTGATAACTTTAATGAAAAATATCAAAAGGGAAGAAAATTTGGACTTTTAAAAATATAAAGGATGGTCTCACTCATAACCAGATTTCCATCCTGCATAAAAATGCTTAATATGAGATATATCCATCCTATCTGCTAACATATATAGCAATAAAAATCTAAAAAGTCAATAGGATATTTGATACGAATAAAAAAAGATAACAGCAAATACAACCAGAGAAACTCCTGCGTGAAAACGCTTAATGTATTTTATAGTCATCCTATCTTGCAAAAGATATCATATTAAAGATTATAAAAGTCAAGAGTTTTAGACCTCTTTTCTGGGAGCAGAGGTATTTTTCGTAAAGAATTAGGCATAAAAAATTGATTTTTTGATATTCACAAATTCTTCACTATATCGAGTTCAAATTAAAAGGATACAAAAAAAGCCATAACAATAAAATATTGCAATGGCTTTTTATTAAAATAAATCTTTATTTACTTACCTTCACTGCCTCTGCTGTTCAGCATAACTTTTGACATACCGGCATTCTTTTCGGCATTTATATTTCTTATAACCGGCAGCAAATGCTTCGGCATTTCTCCATTGTAATGTTGGGCCACATAATCTCTTAATTCTTTTTCTCTTGCTTTCGGATTAGCCGTAAGAGGAAGTTCGCCGATAACAACCGGATGGCCGTTTTTATCTTTTCTTTCGGTATCAACAGGATGTATATCACCGGCATTATTATTTAATACAATTTGTTTGCTTCCCCATTTATTATCGCCTTCAATGTTAAATTCATTATCAGCATAAATAACGGTTACATAAGAATTAGGTCTTGTAACTTTTTGAGTTTCATCCCATACGGCTTCAACCGTATCTTCCGGTTTTGCCAATACGGCAAATCTGTCGTATTCCGGTCCGTCTTTTAATTTACCGAAAGCAGATTCACCAGGCTGAAGTTCCTCCCAAGATTTACCGCCTTCAAATTCATATTTAGGACCTTTTTTATTTTTATAAGTATCTTTACTTCCATCCTCATAAGTTCTTGTAATTAAAGATTCTCCATCTTTGGCAACAGAGTATTCACCGGTATCCGTGCAAAGATACTTTTCACCGGAAACACATTTGGTAACCATTTCTCTGATTGGAAGTTTAGCAACTGCCATACAATCACGATTATCAAGTATAGCCAGAATCGTTTCTGCTGATTGTTTATATGCTGTCATATTTTTTCTCCTTAATATTGTGTTAAATCGGACATTTAATTTCAATGTCTGTATTTAGTTTATAACGTTTTTGTCTAATATGCAATAAAAAAATAAAAACAAGAAATTACCGATGTTTAAGCAGTATGCCTCGTAACTCCTTAAAATATTGTGAAAATCTGTCCCTTTTTTTTCAATAAAATAAATAGCTGTTAAAATCATCTTTTTTAATACATACATAAAAGGTGAAAATTATGATTTATGCGTATATCAGAGTATCTACAGATAAACAAAATCAAGAAAACCAAAAATTTGAAATAGAACAATTTATAAGTTCTAACAATCTACATATAGATAAATGGATTAAAGAAACAATTTCATCCAAAAAGCCTCTGGAAAAAAGAAAATTAGGCCGGCTGATTAAAAAATTAAAACCGGATGACATTCTGATTACCAGTGAAATAAGCCGTATCGGTCGTAATTTATTGCAAATAATGTCCGTCCTGCACTATTGCATGAACATCGGCTGTCAGGTATGGACGATAAAAGACAATTACAAATTGGGCAGCGATATCCAGTCAAAAGTACTGGCTTTTGCTTTCGGGCTGTCAGCCGAAATCGAACGCAATTTGATATCACAACGCACAAAACAATGTTTAGCCAGATTAAGGGCGGAAAATAAACATATCGGAAGACCAAAAGGAAGAAAAAGCACCATAACCAAATTAACGGGCAAGGAAAAATTGATAGAAGAGTTGTTAGCACAAAATATAAAAAAAACTAAAATAGCCGAAATATTAAAAGTTGATTACACAACACTTTATAAATACTTCAAACAAAGGGAAAAATAATCTGCCCTATGCTCTTTTGCCTGTCATTTATTTTCTGTTTGTCCGGTTATGTGAATTTTTCTATTTTTCATCTTCACATAACCCTTGACATTCCCGAATTACCAATTTACCATTTTCATAAATTCTTCACACTCCTGAATGATTTTGACGGTAATTTAATAAAATCTTGGAATATTGCCGAACAGTTAGAAGGAAATAATAATGCATAAAACGATATTGATTACCGGCGGAACAGGTTTTATTGGTTCCAACTTATGTAAACGGCTTATTCAAGATGAAAATAATAAAATAATTTGTATTGATAACAACTATACGGGAACTCTTGATAATGTCAGGGATTTGTTATCCAATCCCCGTTTCAGGTTTATTGAACACGATGTAACAACAGCTCTTCAGACAGATGAAAAAATAGATGAAATATACAATCTCGCCTGTCCGGCTTCTCCGACGGCTTATCAGGGAGAAAAAGCCATATTCACGACGAAAACCTGCGTTCTGGGTGCCTTAAATATGCTTGAACTCGCCCGAAAGAACAATGCAAAAATAATGCAATTTTCTACAAGTGAAGTTTATGGCGAACCCTTGGTTCATCCTCAAATTGAGACTTATCGGGGAAATGTAAATCCTATCGGAATCCGGTCCTGCTATGATGAGGGCAAAAGATGTGCAGAGAGTTTATTTTTTGATTACAACCGGATTTACGGCGTAAAGATTAAAGTTATACGGATTTTCAATACGTATGGCCCGTTAATGGCCGTCAATGACGGCAGAGTCGTTTCTAACTTTATCTGTCAGGCCTTGCGCGGAGAGGATTTAACAATCTACGGGGACGGTTCGCAAACGCGTTCTTTCTGTTATGTGGATGATTCGATTGAAGCAAGTCTCAGGATGATGGCTGCGGATGACAATTTTTCAGGCCCTGTCAACATAGGTAATCCCGAAGAATTTACCATAAAAGAATTGGCTGAACTCATCAGAGAAAAAATTAACCAAAATTTGCATATTATATATAAACCGTTACCATCCGATGATCCGACCCAAAGAAAACCGGATATATCTTTGGCCAAAAAACAACTCGGCTGGGAACCTCAAATCAAACTAACAGAAGGTTTGGATAAAACTATCGAATATTTTCAGAAAAAATTACAAAAATAAAAAACAGGAACACGGAAAAATATGAAAACGTTAAGTTTAGTAATCCCTATATACAACGAAGAAAGAACGCTTAAACACCTTGTATATGAAGTAAAAAAAATTGAAACGGACGAAATCAAATTAGAGTTGATACTGGTGGATGATTGTTCTACAGACAACAGTTACAAAATAGCCGAAGAACTTTCTAAAGAACTTGATGGTGTTAAAGTATTCAGACACGAAAAAAATCAGGGCAAAGGCGCAGCCCTGAGAACCGGTTTTTTGGCAGCCGGCGGAGATTATGTCGGTATTCAGGACGCCGATTTAGAATATAATCCGAGCGATTACTTAAAACTTCTCAAGCCTTTAATGGAAAACAAGGCGGACGTTGTCTATGGAAGCAGATATTTAAAACAGGATACCCGACATGTTTTATATTTTTGGCACACTTTTATGAATAAAGGCCTGACTTTCTTAACGAACATGTATACAAACCTTGATATAACCGACATGGAAACGTGTTATAAACTCTTTAAGAGAGAAGTCATTCAGGAAATTGCGCCTAAATTAAAAGAAAATCGTTTTGGCTTTGAGCCGGAAGTAACGGTATATGTTGCTCAGGGAAAGTATCGGGTATATGAATGTGCCATAAGTTATAACCCGAGAACATTTGAAGAAGGAAAGAAAATCGGCGCCAGAGACGGCCTTCATGCGCTTTATTGCATTTTACATTACGGCGCCCATACGGCACCTTTGCCTATGCAGTTTCTGTTATATCTGTTTATAGGCGGTGTCAGCGCTCTGGTTAACCTTATTGCTTTTATATTATTTAACAATGCCGGCATAACTTTATTATACAGTATCGGCTTATCGTTTATTATATCCGCAATATTGAATTACATACTCTGTATTTTATTGTTGTTCCGTCACAAGGCCTACTGGAACGCAACGGGAGAAATTCTGACATATATTATAACTTTGCTTATAATGGGTTCTTTAGATTATGCCTGCACTTACGGCCTTATTGCCATAGGATTGAGTGCTTTGGGCGCAAAAACAATTTCAACGATTATAGGCGTTATCGGCAACTTTTTATTACGAAAATATTTTGTATTTTTTGAAAAAAGAGTATAAAAGAACTGAAGGTAAAATACAATATTTAGCCGACTTATTTTTATTAAAGCAGATATTCTGTTAAAACCGGAGCTATTCTGACAACAACTCCGGTTTTTATTATATAAAAACTGTCCGGCAGATTGGGAGCCGCCGGACAGACAACATAATTAAGATTTTCCTTTTCTATTTACCTTTTAACACATCACCTTCCCTTCTGTTTTTTTCTTTCGTTTTTTACTTATTTTTATCTTGAAATAAAAAGATAATCATCATCCTCAATTATACCGAAATCAAAAAGCTTAGAGGTAGCACGACCACAGCTTCCGGAAAATGTTGTTCCCATGTTGGAATCATGTACACTATGAGGCATATTACAAACTTCATCCAAATATTTCTGTTTCACATAGTGGTATGTTTCGTATCTTTCAGGAAAAGTAATCGGAAAATTTACGTTGTTGAGAAACGAACCAAAATGACATCCGGAATATTCAGATTTGCCACCTGTCGCATAAAAACGCAGCTCCGGTCTTAAACTATTTAAGGTCTTTGGTAATGGCCGGGTTGCCGATAACTCATAATATTCCTCATACATCGTTGCCTGACTGGTCGGCATATTGAGAATATGAGAAACATATTCAGTTTCTTCAGTATGATAATTTCCGTGAATCACGTTATACGGATAAATTTTATCCTTAATCCTCGTTTGCCGGCCAATCGGATATGTTCTATGGCAATTAGATGATATAGGATAGTCCAAATCAACTATACACGGCCAACCATTTTCTTCTTCGGTTGTATTAAAGATATAACCGCCTCTTGACGTGTATGTAGAACTGATTGTTATGTCTTCCTCAAGTCTTGTTACACTAGGATTATAGCAAGTACCATCCTTAAAGTAAGAAAATGTCACTTTTTGATTTTCTATGTCATAATAAGATTTATAAAGCGCCAGCGTCGGATACTTCTCATTAACATCCTTCCCGTCAACCAAAAACTCCTGATACGTCGTATTCGGGTAAACATACAAAGTTCCCCGGTCAGTATCTTTCAATTCACAATTTGATAAGATAACGGTATCTTTGGCAGGATTAAAGAAATTGCTTTTAGTTTTATTATACATCTCGTCAGCTTTTTCCTGTGTCATCTGTCGTAGATAATATTTTTCACCAGAAGCATCTGATATAATATACGCTTCTTTGATACAATCGCTGGCAAATTGATCATTATTATAATTAGAACTGTACTCTCCTAAATTGTGCGGTTCAGAATAAAATGACCATAAACTATCAGCCTTAGTAACCCTAATATCAGAAGAAGCTATCCATAAATCATATGAATACCCCGGTTTTATGCAGTTATACCCGCAATCATTAAACAACTTTTTATTTTCAGGTAAATGAGGACATGTTGCCGCATAGTAAATACACCGGACATCTCCCGTATCTTTATGCAGGTTTAGAGTTCTCGTTATGCTTTTCGCATCTTTTTCTAATGCACGACAGGCCTCTTCTGCCCCTCCATAATAACAAGCCGTATCATTTTTTTCATACCATTCTACACAATTTTCATGCTCTTCACAATGAAAAGCAGATGTAGAGATGAAGTTTTCTCTATCATCTTTAACTTTTAAATATTCAAATACTTCTGAATATCCTTCATCATCAATTGTATATGGTTTAAAATCACCACCTATAATATTTTCTTCCAAATCCTCAATATAAACATTATCTGCTATATTACTATTTTCATCTATTTTTACATCAAAGACTACAGATTTAACTCCGTCATCAGACTGACAGTACTGATATCCATCTTTAGTCGGTTTATTAACACTCTCATCGGTATTCATTATAATTAAAATATTTCCTAATATATCTTCATCACAATCAGCACCGTTGCACTTAAAATTAAATTTGATGCAATAATCATTAACTTCTTTTTCACACTTATTACAACTTTTATCACCCGACCGGCCATCAGCTTTCAATATATACCCCTCCGGACAACTTGTTGTATCGGTTGAGTATCCTTCCGGACATCGTGTTGCCGCACATCTGCCGCAAGCTTTTGTACCGGATTTACCGTTCGTTTCGAAATCATAACCTATCGGACAACTGTCCACTCTTGTCGCATATCCGCTCGGACATTGTGCTTCCACGCACTTGCCGCAGGTTTTGGAACCGGATTTACCATTCGTTTCCAGAGTA
>JAUNIW010000056.1 GCA_030523245.1 Pseudomonadota bacterium | reverse complement strand
GGCAGTACGAATTTGGAAGTCCGCGAAACAAAGCACTTGTTTTTGAATCTGCCGAAGATTGAGGAAAAACTGACGGAATGGCTCAAAACAAAAGAAGCTTTTTGGCCGGATGTCGCTTATTCCATTGCCAAAAAATGGGTTAAGGAAGGTCTGCAGCCGCGTTGTATTACCCGTGATTTGAAATGGGGATTTCCGGTTAATAAACCGGGATTTGAAGACAAAGTGTTTTATGTTTGGTTTGATGCGCCTATCGGCTATATCGGCATAACAAAGCAATGGGCAGATGAAAAGCCGGAACAACGTAACTGGAAAGACTGGTGGCTGGATGCTAAAGATGTGCGTTATGTCGAATTTATGGGTAAAGACAATGTGCCGTACCATTCCATTACTTTTCCGGCAACTCTGCTGGGAACCGGTGAAAACTGGACAAAGGTAGATTTTTTGAAAGGGTTCAGCTATCTGACTTTTGAAGGCGGAAAATTTTCTAAATCGGAACACCGCGGTGTTTTTGCCGAAGATGCGGTTAAGGAATTTCCGGCCGACTACTGGCGTTACTGGCTGATGGCGAATGCACCGGAAAGCTCGGATTCATCTTTTACTTTTGAAAGCTTTGTCAATACAATCAATAAAGACCTGAACGGTGTTTTGGGAAATTTTGCCCAACGCGTGATGAAAATGACAGCTTCCAAACTGGGCGCACAGGTACCTGCCTGCGGTGAGTTGCAGGAGGAAGATAAGGCTTTGATACGGGTTTTACAGACACGTGTTAATGACTATTTCAAATATATGAATGAAATGGAATTCAGAAAAGCCGTGGCAGAATTGCGTGCTATCTGGGTCGAGGGGAATAATTATATTTCAACGACGGAACCGTGGATGGTTATTAAAGAAGACCAAAACCGTGCAGCTGCAATTTTGTATTTGTGTTTGAATCTGGTACGTATTTATGCGGTTTTAAGTGCGCCGTTTATGCCGGATACAGCTGAAAAAATGATGGCTAAATTCGGTTTGAGTGCAAAAGATTTTCCGTCGTTGAAGGATTTTAATGTAGAAAAGGAAATGTTTGTTCTGAAAGAGGGGCATCCGTTTGACGCCGGTGCTGCTCTGTTTGAACGGATTACACCGGAAAAGATGCAGGAACTTCAACAAAATTACGGCGGTACAAAATAAAATTCGGGAGGTCAGATGAAGGCTCTTAAAGAAAACGGTTTTCTGAAAAAAATATATCTGGGGTTGTCGTATCCGTTCAGACATCCAGTGGTGTCATTAGTTGTTCTGCTGGCTTTTTTCAGACACGAACTGACAGCCGTCTGGTATGATTTCAGGCAAGATACGCCGGCCGAACAACAGGTCGCCGTTCTTAAAAAGCAGACAACGGATACGCTGGAAGCAAAACTTTCGGAGGTGCGGTCGTCTTTGGGCAAAATTGTACCGGCCATTAAAAAAGAGAAAAAAGAACAAGATAAACAATCTTCTGAAAAAGCTGCAAAAAAAACAAAAGATAAAGTACAGTTTGCCAACTGGAATGTCGGTAAATTTGACAAGGCAAAGTATGTACCGGCCGAAACTCCTGCGGCTGCGGCGCCGAAAGAACTCAGTTTTGCCGAAGTAAAGCAGCAGGCGGAAGAACAAAAAAATCTGGCTGCCGCGCAAAATAACCGCATAAAGGCTGCCGAGCCGGCTGTGCCTCAGGATGAGGCGGATGCTTTTCATCCCGAATACTATTATGTAAAAAATACTTCTCTGAATCTGAATTATCTTGATAAGCCGGAACATATTTCCGGTGAAGCGGAAATTGTCGGTGCCAACAGTATGTTTGTCAATGGCAGATTTGTGTTTTTGTATGGTATTTATACGGATTCAAGAATATATGATGTGGCGGCGGCTGAAAAATATCTGGAAGAAATTACGACCGGAAAAACAATATCCTGCTACATTGTGGCGACGAGCCAGCTTAATAATAAAGCAACGGCTTTGTGTTTTGCCGACGGGGCATTTATCAATAAAATGATGACAGAACACGAACTCGCGCAAAATGTGGCCTTGCAATAGGATTTAGGCATATGTGGCAACCTGTCTTTATGATAAGCGGTTATATCTTGGGCATTCTCGGTCTGATTATGCTTATTCCGGCAGGGTTCGATTTTTGGGAAAGCGGAAGAATCTGGTCGCCGTTTGTTCCGTCAGCCATGATTTCGGTGTTTTTCGGTATTTCTCTCTTTTTATCAAATTACACAAAAGTGGAAAGAATATCTTTGAAGCAGGCTTATCTGGTTACAACGGCCAGCTGGTGTATTGTTGGTATTTTTGCGGCTTTGCCTTTTTTGTTTTTTAATCATGCTTACGGGTTTGCCGATGTGTTGTTTGAAACGGTGTCCGGAATAACCGGAACGGGAGCAACCATTGTTGCGGATGTGGAAAGTCTGCCGCGGGCGATTTTGTTGTGGCGTTCCATTCTGAATTTTCTTGGTGGGTTGGGAATCGTTATTTTTGCCGTGGCCTTGCTGCCTTTTCTGGGAATCGGCGGTATGCGTATTTTTCAGCGGGAAAATTCGGATTCTAATGATAAATTTATGCCGAAATTCAGCTATATAGCCAAGAGAATTCTGTTGGTTTATACTGTACTGGTCGTGTTGTGTACTCTGGGATTGATTTTGTGTGGTATGGATTGGTTTGATGCCGTTAATCATGCCATGGCATCTATCGGAACCGGCGGTTTTTCTACCAAAAATCATTCCATAGGCGCATTTGACAGCGTATCGGTTGAGCTTGTGATTATGTTTTTTATGCTGACAGGTTCGCTGCCGCTGACTTTTTATATTCTATTATTCCGTCGCGGTGCCGCTAATAAAAATTATCAGGTTTCCGTATTTCTGAAAGCCGTGTTCTGCTGCGGTTTGTTTGTCAGTATTTATTTATATGCGACTTCGGATTATTCTTTGCTGCAGAGTTTTCGTTACAGTTTTTTCACGGTTGTTTCTATTATGACGACCACGGGGTTGTCTTCAACTGATTTTATCGACTGGGGTATTTGGACCAGTGCCGTGTTTATTCTGCTTTCGCTGAGCGGCGGGTGTACGGGTTCTACCAGCGGCTCGATAAAGATTTTCCGCTGGCAGGTGATTTATGCCTATTTACGTAAATATATGCTGTCTATTGTTGAGCCGAATCGGGTTATACCGCTGAAAGTCGGTGATGTCAGCCCGTCCCAAAATGTGATAACCTCAGTCTTTGTTTATGTTTTTTCTTTTATTATCAGTATACTGGTGATAGGCGTGGTTATCAGCTTATGTAATGTTGATTTCAGTACGGCATTGGCCGCTGCGGTGGCCTGTGTTACAAATGTCGGTATCGGCGGGGTAGAAATTCTTGGGCCGAGCGGAAATTATGCCTTTTTCTCGGAACCGGTAAAATATATTTTATGCTTTTCCATGTTGCTCGGGCGTTTGGAAGTGATTACGGTTATGGTAATTTTAACACGTTCCTTCTGGCGCAACTGATTTTTGGCGGTAATAGTTCAAAACGTAAATACGCAAAGCGCTGGACAGATTCTCGGTTGTCCGTTCACTGTCGATTTCGGTAATAATCTGATTAAGACTTTGCTGTTTTTCGGCAGCTATTTGTCGGAGTGCCTCAAAAAATTCTTTTTCAAGACTTATACTGGTGGCGTGTTGTCCGGCAATTAAAACAGATTTTTTCAACATTATTTTCGGCGGTAGCTGTCAAAAGAGATGATTTGTGCATCACCGGAAACAGCAGACTGCGGTACCGCAGATTCCGTATTTGCCGTCTGTGTGTTGTCTTCATCCAGCGTAAAGCTCAGGCCGAATTTTGCATAAGGATCGGCAAAGTAAGTAATGGCGTCATAAGGAATGGTAATCGTTTGCGGAATACCGCCAAAACTTAAATCTACGGAAAAACTGTTGTGGCGGACAATCAGATTTTCAAATTGATTTTGCAACACAATCGTCATTGTGTCAGGATACTGAACCTGCAGGTTTTTGGAAAGCACGGTTCCGGGAAAATTGGTTTTGAAAGTAATATAAAAATGATTTTCACCGGGCAGTCCCTGCTCTTCGACAATCTTCAAAGCATAATAAACTACACTGCGCAGAGATTTTTCTACCAGCCCGTCATAGTCTATATTTTCTATAAAATTAACCATTTTATCCTGCCACTTTCTGTCTCTTTTGCAAATTAAAAATTAAGGGTCGTTCTGTTGCTGGGTGACCCGTCCCCCACTTTATCCTAACCAAAGGCTAAAGAATTGAGATTTGTTGCCTTAACTTAAGCAGCTACAGCAACTGGTGCAAAATTATCATTTGCATTCATTTAAATTTGAACCGATAACGGTGGTATCTCACCGGACACAACACATATCTTTACTATACACTGTCGATCCTGGTTCACCCCCGTAAAATTGGTGGAGGTGCCGGGTACTGCCCCCGGGTCCAATGTACCTATTTCATAAGGCCTCTGGTGTCACAGTCAGCAAGCTGACATCTGTTAATATAGCAATTTTTTGCTAAATTTCAAGTTTTATAAATTGGAAATGTTAGAAAATCTGATAAAAAATCTTATAAGTAAAATTGCGTAAAATCAGGTTGTTATAATTGATTATCCGGATGAAAACATCTTTTTTTCCAAATTTTTCTGGATTTTTTGAAAAAGAGGTGATATATGACTCCTGTTTAATTGTTCTTTAACCTTTCTTAAAGAGCAGTTAAAAGTATTAACACTGTTCTATGACGGCTGCATTGAATTGCCAGAACGGCGGAAATTCTTAAAAGATGGGAAGCTGTTTGCCGGTAGGCAGTATAGAGGATGACACCTTATCGTGTTTAATAAATTTTGTTTTTTATTGGTCAGTGTCTTTGTTCTTTTCAGTAATGCGATTTATGCGAGCGGAGATACTGAGATATTGCCGGCAAAAGAGCTGGTCACGGACGGGGCTCTTTGTTCAGCAGCTGCCAAGAAAGCAGGTGATGAATATGGCGTTAATTTTGATCTGCTGCAAACAATTTCCGCGGTAGAAAGCGGCAGATGGGATAATTTGCAAAACAGGTATGTGGCTTGGCCTTGGACGGTTAATGTTCAAGGAAAAGGTTACTACTTTGCGTCAAGAGAAGATGCCGTCAGAGCGGTGAAAGATTTTCAGGCTCGCGGTATTGAGAGTATTGATGTCGGATGTATGCAGATTAACCTTAAGTATCACGGAGAAGCTTTTTCTTCGATTGATGAGGCAATTGACCCGATTACAAATGTAAAATACAGCGCAAAATTTCTGCGTTCTTTATATCATAGACACGGCGAAAACTGGAAAAAGGCTGCAAAACGCTACCATTCTTCCAATCCTGAAAAAGGCGAAGCCTATACCAAACGTCTGGAAACACGTTTTGAAAAGTATAAAGTAGCAGGGTTTGCTGCGGGGTCTGATTTATTTTAGTTCAATGCAATGGTGGCAGTTAAGTTAAAAAAAGAATATGTCGTAAAAAGCTATGAAGCGGATTGTCATGGCTTTTTACGCCTGCCTACACTGCTGAACCTGCTGCAGGATGCTGCAACGGACAGTGCAAGAGAACTGGGGTTCGGTTATGAAAAGTGTATGGAACTCGGACTGACTTGGTTCGGTTCGGATTATTTTTTGGAAATCGAACGTCTGCCGGAATTGCATGAACATTTTTTTATTGAAACATGGCCCGCAGAAACAAAATTGTGGGGTGCTATCCGTGATTTTGTGGTCTGTGATGCTCAGAAAAATGTTATTATGCGCGTGAGCAGCCAGTGGGTTTTGATTGATTTGGCGAGAAAACGGCCGGTTGTTCTGAGTAAGTATTTTCCGGAACATCTGGTGCTGGCCGAAAGGTGTCTGCCGGTCAGTTTTACCAAAATCAAAGAACCGGATAATTTCGAACGCGAAGATGAAATTAAAGTCCGTTTTGACGATATTGATTTGAATAATCATGTGAATAATGCTGTTTATCCGTTGTGGGCAAGCGAATGCGTCGAAGCGGATTTCAGAATGAAACACAGCCCGAAAGAAATTGAAATCAATTTTAAAAAAGGGGCAGTTTACGGTGACAAGGTTGTTATTCTGAGTACTCAAAGCGGGCCGGAAACGTATCATTCCATTCGCGAAAGCGATAAAACAACAGAACTGGCACGTTGCCGTATTGTCTGGAGAGATATTACATCAGCGTAAGCGGCAACAGGGCTTTGCGCGGTGCAATATTTTGTTTGAAAACAGCGTGAAAAATCGGATAAGCCCTCTCGCATTCAGTTATGGCGATATTGATAAGCTGATTGATTTTACCGCTGAAGTTGAACTCATCGGCATCTATCAGCAGAGAATGTTTGAATACCGGCATTTTTGCTTCTTCCCAATAAGAAAAATAACCAACCCAGAGGTCTTCGTTGAGCAGAGCCAAAAGCTCAAAAATGCTGGGAGAGGAGATGTTTTCCGGTTCCAAATTCAAAAGGCAGGAAATATGGAGACAATTCATTTGTTCTTCCCAGGCAAAAAAGAGCAGCATATTATCCCATTTTCCCGAGATTTCGATGACAATTTCATGGGCATTCCGGCGCTCGGTTGTGTGTGGCTGATTGGCAAACAAACATTCTATGTCGTCCAACGGATTGTACTTATATATTTTTTGCGCCAGCATGCGGAATTCCTTTTTTCAAAACACCATGTCAGATTGGCATAAACAAATGATTTATGAAATTATCTTCAGTAAGTTTTCCACTTTTTTATGAAAAAAATTTTTTTTATCAAAATTCAAAAAAAATAAATTTAGTTTAATCAATAAGATAAAATTTTTGGTGTTTATAATTTTTTTTTAGATGTGGATTATATTATTTTTGTTAATATACTTTTAAGCAATATAGAAAAAAGAGGGCAAAATGACAGGATTGGCATATCCGGAAATCTCACCGATTATCTT
>JAUNIW010000055.1:1577-6947 GCA_030523245.1 Pseudomonadota bacterium | reverse complement strand
TTGCAGAACCTGCAGAAACACCGGCTGCAGAAGAGGAAGAAGAAATCAATCCTGACGAAATTGAAGGCGAATTTCCCGATGTCGTGAATAATAAATATCAAAGACGGCAGGTTGTTATGCAAAATCTGCAAACAAGAGTTTTGGCGTATTGCCGCGGGACGGATGATGAAATGAATGATTGTATTGCCCGTTTGGAATGTGCCGGTTATACTCAGCTCAGGAATGTACCGACTTTACCGGCCAAATATGATATTTTAAAGAAAGGTTCGTATCCGTCGCGTCGGTGGCGCAATGGTGAAAATGTTCCGAGATGGTAGGAGTAAAAAATGCAGGCTCATGTTAACACCATAGCCTTTAACGGACTTGAAACGCTGGATGTGGATTTGCAGTTGCAGATTTCTTCCGGAATACCGGTTTTTAATATTGTCGGTTTACCGGATAAGACGATTGCCGAAAGCAAAGAGCGTGTTCGGGCGGCATTAAATGCCATGGGGGTTGACCTGCCTGCCAAAAGAATTGTTATCAATCTGGCACCGGCCGATTTATTAAAAGAGGGTTCTCATTTTGATTTGCCGATTGCACTGGCTATTTTGGCCGGTTTGGAAATTGTGCCGGCAGAAGAGATAGCACATTATATTATTATCGGCGAACTGAGTCTGGATGGTTCGATTCTTCCGGTTAACGGCGTTTTACCGGTGGCGATTCATGCCAATCGCCGGAACAAGGGACTTGTTTGTCCGGAGGCTGAGGGCAGTGAGGCTGTCTGGTCCGGATTAAAAGATATTATTGCTGCACCGAGTCTGTTGTCACTCATCAATCATTTTAAAGGTGTGCAGCAGTTGCCGCAGCCGACGGTAAAGCAGAAAAAAGAAAAAAAATCCGTGCTGGATATGTCTGATGTCAAGGGGCAGGAAACGGCCAAGCGTGCTTTGGAAATAGCAGCGGCCGGAGCGCATAACCTTTTAATGGTTGGAACCCCCGGAGCCGGAAAATCCATGCTGGCTGCCCGATTAACGACTATTTTGCCGCCGTTGACGACGGAAGAAGCCTTGGAAACCTGCATGATTCATTCAATTGCCGGAAAACTCAAAAACGGCGAGATAAGTTTTGAACGTCCTTATCGGGATCCGCACCACAATGCGTCGACGCCGGCACTGATAGGCGGCGGACGTAAAGGTGTGCCGGGAGAGATTTCTCTGGCACATAATGGTGTTTTATTCTTGGATGAATTACCGGAGTTCAGTCGGGCTACGTTGGAAGCTTTGCGCCAGCCGATTGAAACGGGATATGTCAGTATATCCCGCGTAAACAGTCATACCCAGTATCCGGCCGGATTTCAGCTGATAGCGGCAATGAATCCCTGCCGCTGCGGCTATTTGGGATGTCAGGGGCAGGAATGCACGCGTGCCCCGAAATGTGCCGAAGAATATCAGTCAAAAATTTCCGGTCCGCTGATGGACAGATTCGATATTCATATTCAGGTTCCGCCGGTCAGTCCGTGGGAAATGTCCGAAGTCAAAAAAGGCGAAAGCTCCGCTTCTATCCGGCAGAGGGTTATTGCTGCCCGAAAGATTCAGGAAGAACGTTTTAAAAGAATGGGATATCCTTCTTTGCATACCAATTCGCAGCTGCGGGGAGATTTGCTGGAAGAAGTAACAAAGCTGGATGAAGAAACTCAAAAAATGCTGATAACATTCGCCGATAAAATGAAAATGTCGGCGCGTGCTTATCACAGAACATTGAAACTTGCTCGTACAATTGCGGACTTGCAAAATGAACAAAAAGTGTCTAAAGTACACATAGCTGAGGCATTGTCATATCGTTATGTCATGCCGTCAAAACAGGTATAGGAGAATAAACTTATGAAAAAATCTCGTAAATTTGCTTATTTATTAGCTGCTGCCGCGGGCGTCTGCCTGCTGAGTACCGCTGCCTGGGCAGCAGGATATGGTCATTCACCGCAGCCGGCGGTTCAGAATGACAAAGACGGCAGTTTGTTCCCCGGCGGTTCGTGTGAAAATTGCGAGAACAATGATAAAGACGGCAGCCTGTTTCCGGGCGGTCCTTGCGTTTCATGCAGTAAGGACGGCAGTCTGTTTAAGGGTGACCCTTGTGTATCCTGCAGCAAGGACGGCAGTTTATTTCCCGGAACTTGTCAGAAATGTAAAAAACGGCAGGAAGCCCGTAAAGTCAAAAATTACGTAAGTTATACGCCGGTTGTGTATGAAGCGGTTGCTCGTAATTGCTGTGCTATGGCGCCTTTATCTCTGGCTCATGTCGATTTTCGTATCAGAAAAAGTACAATAGACGGTCCTTATTCTTCTAAACTGGGAAATTACCGTTTCCGTATATTCGGATGCCGTCGTTATGACCGCGAAGCCATTTTGAATAAGGGACGTGTTTTGGAAAAAAATATTGCCTTTAACACTGTGTTTGAAGAAGAAGTCAGTGATTGCTACAAAGTTTTGCCTATGCCGCATGATTTGTGTCTGGATGATGGTACGGCACAGCTTCCGGAATATGTTTTGACGGCAGAAATTACAGATTACTTCATGAATATTTGTGATGAATACAGCTGGGATGATGCGCAGAAAAATAATGCCCGCAACGGTTCTTCCGAGATAACGGTTGTCTGGCGTCTGATGGATTTGACGCAAAGCAAGGTTTATTGGAAAGGCGAAAGCACAGGTTATGGTGAACTTGAGGAGGGAGAACTGAACGGTGAAGTCAAGCTGATTGAACGCGCTTTTGCCGATGCCACCAGTAATCTGCGTAATTTGGCCGGCTTTGAAGCACAGCTGATGACCCGTATTTCGCCGCAGGATATGGCCGCACAACGTATGGCTTTAATTGATGAAGAAAGAATTCTTGATCCGGCCAAATGCGGATATCGTGAGGAATATCAATGCGCAACGCGTTGTGAAATCGGCCGTCCGGGATTTAATCCGGCTTTATGCCAGCAGTGTCAACCGTGTCCGCAGTGTCAGCCTTGCAACTGTGCAAACAATCAGACGGCAGTTGTTTATGATAACGGCGGTGTACAGGATTATGGTGTGTTGCCTGAAGAAAATCTGATTTATGAAGACGGCGGTTATACGGCAACAGGATGTGCGCCGTGTACCACACCTGTTCCGTCAATTACGGAAGACGGCGGTGTCAACGGGAACGGCGGCTATATAGATGACGGCATTGTCGAAAGCGGAGATGTTGTCAGCACTTATGACATTATTAACTCCTGCATTGATGAAAACGGAAATGTCAAGTCCGATGGTATGTGTCAGGTTGTAGATGATACATGGGTTGACACGGGTGATGTCAAAGCGTTGGATAATTTCTGCGTTAACGCGACTGATCCGTGTAAGCAGCTTTCACCGGAAACAATCTACCGTCTGCGCTCTTCTATTGTACAGATAGAAAGCCCGAACGGCCGCAAAGGTGCCGGCTTGCTTATTTCCGACCGCTTTATCCTGACATCAGGAGACTTGGTAGATAAAAAGAATAACAACATTGATATTACCACAGTCAGAAATGATAAGTTAAAGGCGCGTGCCGTCCGTATCAATCCGGTTAAAAATACCGCATTACTTATGTTGGAAACGGCAACAACCTATACGCCTCTGGCTTTGAATTTGAATTTGCCGGAAGTCGGACATAATGGTTTTCTGACTTTGGGTCTGCTGGATGTCAATGACTTCAAGGAAGGCGAAGATTATTTGGAAAACAGTGCCCGTGTTGAAGGATATCGTTACAGCGAAGCCCGCGGAGCCGAAATTCTGGCCAATACTTTTGTTCAAAATGTAACGGTCGGCGGTGCTTTGATTTACAAAGACTGCACCATCAACGGTATGGCTCCGACCGGTGTCAAAACCAATGACGGTCTGGATATCTTTATTCCGACGGAGACAGCGCTGCGCAGTCTGGGTATCAGCATCTGCGGACATGAGTATGTTGAAGAAAGCCCGTGGCAGCAGACAATTTATAAACCGGTTACGGAACAAATCAAAAAGGTGCAGAAAGCACCGGAAGCGATGAATCCGAAAGATCGTAAATAAACATCAGGGCAATTGCCGGAAAACAGCCCTTTTCCTGAGGGCTGTTTTTTTTGCGTAAGGAATAAAACTAGCTGTTGACGCTGAAAAAAATATAACTTAACATATATTTCATCAAACAGCAGAAATCAAAACGGAGATAAATATGCTTAAAAGAAATGAAAAAGGCCGCTCCATGATAGAAATGCTTGGAGTTCTGACAATTATCGGTGTACTGAGTGTCGGCGGACTGCATGTGATAAACCGTATGCAGGACGAGCAAAAGTCAACCAGAATGGTTTCGGAATTATCGGAACTGGCTCGTTATGCCAAAAAAATGGCTTGTCAGTATGACAGCGGATATTCAGATTATACAATTTATCTTTATAAACAAAATGCGTATCCGGGGACTTGGTCGTTTGATAAGCAAAATACGAAATTTATCGGGGTACTGGGTACAACATACAGCATCAGCAGCGCCGACGGCAAGTTAACTGTTACGGTCGGTAAACTGCCTGAAGAATTTTGTATGCGGCTGGCTACTTCGGATTGGGGCGGACCTCAGTCTTCCGGTTTTCTCTCAATCAGTCTGAATAATGATGAAACACCGGTAAAGGCAAATTCAGCGCAGTATCCGATGAGTTTCGAAGCAGCGGCAACGAAATGCAATAAAAAAACAGATAACGTAATTTATTTGGTTTACCAGGGCTGCATCTAAAGATAAAAAGTGCAAGGTAAAAGGAGAGATAAAAGATGAAAATAAATGAAACTGGCCGTTCTATGATTGAAATGTTAGGCGTTTTGGCAGTCATCGGCGTACTGAGTGTCGGCGGATTCAGTCTGATAAGTAAAATGCAGAATTCTTATACAATTAACCAGGTTGTCGATACGGCAGGAGATTTGGCCAGCCGGACACGTATTGTTATGCGTGATTATGAAGGCAGTAAAGGGTCTTCGATGAACAAGTTTTTATGCAAGGCCAAGGCTATTCCGGATTCGCTGCGTGAAAATATGGTAACCTGCAGTGATGATGCTTTTAGCGGTATAGGTGATGTCGAGTACAATGTTTATTACACGTATGGCAGTGAAAACAGTGCGGCGACATTTGTGCTGCAAATTAAAAATGTTTCGGAAGAAATGTGTATGCAAATCGTGACAACAAACTGGGGTGGCCCGGGGTCAAGCGGTTTCTTGGGAATGTCCGTCGGTGATTCTTATGATTCGATTTTGACGGCAACGGCTTCAGAAAAAGTTGCATTGGTCGGTAGCACTTCTCATCCGGCTCCAATGGGAATCGGCGCCGCCGCAACAGCTTGCGAAGACGGTAAAAACATAAATATGG
>JAUNIW010000055.1:0-1567 GCA_030523245.1 Pseudomonadota bacterium | reverse complement strand
CATACAGATAATAAGTAACAAACGGAAAATAAATGCTGAAGCTGAAACATATACCGGTTAAATCATTTGGCGAAAATATTGCTTATATTCATCGTGATTGTTCATTCTATAAAGTAGACGATGTCAATAAAGTAACTAAGCTTGAAATTCATAAAGGCGGCAGAACTATTTATGCGTTTTTGCAGATTATTGCCGAAGAAGGTGTACTGGCTCTGGATGAAATAGGCTTAAATGATGATGCTTTTAAAAGTCTGGATATGTCCGAAGGAACAGAAGTTCATGTTGGTTTGGCAGCACCTTCACTGAGTACCAGTGCGTTACGCAAAAAAATTTCCGGTGAAATTCTGACTTCGGGGGAATACGCGGCGATTATCAATGATATTGCGGCCGGCCGTTATTCTAAAATGGATATTGCCGCGTTTTTGGTGGCGTGTTCTTCGTCAATGAGTTCAACCGAACTGGTGTCGTTTACGGAAGCTCTGGTTGCAAAAAAAATTTTGCACTGGGATGAAAAAAATATGGTGGTTGACCATCATTGTCTGGGCGGTGTTCCGGGAAACAAAACAGATTTGATTGTTCTGGCGATTACGGCAGCCTACGGTCTGCCGATAGCCAAGTCCTGCATTCATTCTTTGACGTCTTGTTCCGGTGTGGCGGATACAATGGGTGTTATGGCCGAGGTTAATCTGAATGCGGCAAAGTTTCAAAAACTGGTGCGCGCCAATAACGGGGCAATTGTCAATTATGAGGCAATGGAAGAAACAAAGGTTAATCATTTGCTGCATGATGTTCGCAGTCAGCTTGGAATCAATCAGAACGAATTGGTTATGGCTTCAATTCTGGCTATGATGATTTCAACAGGTGTCAGCCATTTGGTTTTGGATATTCCTGTGGGACCGCATGCACGGATTCATTCTACCAATGAAGCAATCCGCATCAGAAAACAGGTCGAATACATCGGGGATATGCTGGGTTTGTCGATTGATGTTGTTACCACCGACGGTAGCGAACCGATTGGTAATGGTATCGGCGCGGTTCTGGAAGCGCGTGATGTCATGAAAATTTTGCGAAACAAAGAAGATGCTCCGGCTGATTTACGAGAAAAATCATTATTTTTGGCCGGTCGTGTTTTGGAATTTGATGCGCAGCTGCGAGGCGGGCAGGGGTATGCCGTAGCCAAAGAAATTCTGGAAAGCGGACGGGCTTTTGAAGCGTTTCAAAAAATCGTCAATGCTCAGGGAGCTAAAGAAGTGCCGTCGGTCGGAGCATATGTCCGCGAAGTGGTAGCGCCGTACGACGGTGTCGTTAAAACCATCAATAATGACATTATCAGCAAAATAGGAATTTATTCCGGTGCTACACAGTGTCTGGGTTCGGGTGTGGACTTGCAAAAGAAAAGCGGCGACAGGGTTCATGCCGGTGAAGTTCTGTATACAATATATTCATGCAATTCTGCTGATTTTGATGTTGTATCACAACTGGTGGAGCATGACAGCGGCTATCAGATTGAGGCTGATTAAAAGAATGATGAAAAATTCAGAGGAGATTGAAAAGATAGAAAATTTTG
>JAUNIW010000054.1 GCA_030523245.1 Pseudomonadota bacterium | reverse complement strand
ACAGAATACCAACAACCAAGGTGGCAAGCCAACCGGTAATAACAACGGCGGCAATAACCAAGGCAGTAATCATCAAAATACGAACAACCAAGGCGATAATAACGGCGGTATAAAAGGCAGAATGGTTAATATGAAAACAACAGTTGTCAACTATACCCGCCCAACCGCACACAGTTTGACTGTCGGTAACGCTTTCAAAGCCATAAGACATCCGCAGCAGGCCTACCGAACCGTTAAAAGGCTGGCTCAACAAGGTCAACAGGATTGGCAGAATGCCGACGGGGTCAAGGATAAAGGAAAATTGATTCTGAAAAAATCCGGTCAGGTTGTTTTACGCAGTGTCCGCGGCAATGTCGTTGAAGCCGCTTCCGGCACCACAAAAGTTATGGGCGGATTCCTCAATTTCTTGGGAGATGCTATGGAAAAGGCACCGCAAAAATGGCAAAATGAACGCCAACAAAACCAGCAAAATCAAGAATATGAAGACAATCAACAACGCAGACAACAAGAACGAGAAGCTGAATGGGGAATGGACAATGCAGAACGCTATTAGTTTTACCATAAAAAAAGTATTGTTTTTCTGTTTCGGACTGGCTCTGGTCTGCGCCCTGCTGCCGAGCGTGTCCTTTGCTGACTGCAACGGCGCCAAACCAAAATGTGAAGCCGCCAATAAATGTAAGCCGCAACAAACCAATAGACGAAGTACTTCAGGAAATGAAAATGTATTTGCAAATAGTTCTTCTACCAAAGTCAGCGCAAAGTGCATAGCGGAAAAAACAGGCTCTGGTTGTTTCAATTCAACACCGGCGAGTTATGTCGGTTCTTACAATATGGCTGGTCGTCGAGATGGAAGAAACCATAAAGGAAGTGATTTGGGAACTGGCAAAAGAACTAATGTTCTTGCCTATGCGGCAGCCGATGGTACCATTGTTGGTTGTTCTGTTTCTAAAGGCGGGGGCAGAACCACCGTGATTGTCCACGAAAAAAAATGTGAAGACACCGGAAAATCTCCTAAATATTCTACAATATACAGACATTTATATAAACAAACAAAATGCAGTGGCACAGTTAAAAAAAATGACGTCATTGGTGTTGTTGGAGGTTCAGATGCCCCTTATGCTGGAGGTCCGGTCTGTGACAATCCTCTGCAAGGAGGAAGTAAATCCTGTCACAGTTATGCTATTCACTCACATGTTGAAGTTGCTGAAAAAGTCTTTGGAAACCTTTCTAAGAGTGGTACAGGTATTTCTGCTAGTGAAACATTACAACTTTCTTGTGGCAATCTGCAGGCACTGTGCGGTGACTGTCCTGTAGATACAAGCTCTTGCAAAGGTACGGACCCATTCGGAGATGGAAATTCTGCTACAGGTAATGAAGAGAATCTCGGAGCTGAAGGGGATACTTCGGGAGAACCAAAATGTGAGGCCGGAGACTATTTTGATAAAAGTGACTGTGTTACCTGTGGCTTATTCACTGTTATTTTTAATGCTGCCAGCGGTATTGCCGGTTCGGCTATCAGCAAACTGGCCGAACCGAGCAAAGGCATTGTCTTAATCGGTTTTTCAATCTGGCTGGCAATTTATATCCTGAAACAAATCGCCTCGTTCCAAAAATCATCTCCTGCCGATATGCTTAAAGGTATTATTTTGCAGGGAACCCGTGTCGCTGTCGTTGTCCTGATTTTAAGCGGCAGCCTGTTCTGGGTTATGGATTTGACCTTAAATCCGGTCATGCAGACAGGCTTATCTTTTGCCCAGACACTTAATCCGAACAGCACCTGTTCCGGCAGCTATGTGGACAAGGTCAAGGGATACAAAGGCAACCTGGACGCCTCGGCCAGTGACGGCCTGCCAAACAGCATGGGAACTTCTATTGTCTGCACCATAAAAAATCTGGAAGACAGCGTTGGTATGCTGGCAGCCTTTGGCAACTATGCTACTTGTCTTGCTTTTTACGACAAAGCCGTTTGGGATGGTGTCATACCGCATCTTGGTTATCTGCTCAGTGGTGTGTTCCTCTGGGCATCAGGCATTTTCCTGCTTTTGACATTTCCGTGGCTGTTGGTAGACTGTATTTTACAACTCTGCATCGCCGCAGCTATGATTCCGTGTGCCGTTGCGTCTTTTGCCTTCAAGTCCACGACCAAATATATAGGCATTGTCTGGAACTTCTTTATGAATGCCATGTTTACGCTTGTCTTTATGGCTATCCTGGTTTACATCCTCAATTCTATGTTCCAAGACTGGATAGGCCTTCCTGATGATTTATCAGAATTTGACGTAACAAGATTTCTGTCCTCGGGAGAAGGCGGATTGGCCTGGTGGGGGTTAGCCGGATTTAAGATTTTGGCTATCTGCTTCTTATACATCTGTTTCTTTGGCGAAGCCGGAAAAATGGCCGGTCTGTTTGCCAACGGTATGTCTTTCAGCGGCGGCGGTATCGGCTCAAAAGTCGGTTCGGTTGTCAATGAAACCGGCAAAAGACTTGGTACCGGTGCTGCTAAAATGACAGCATCGGCAGCCGGCGCGGTAGGACAAGGTATTAACGCTTTGGCCGGCAACCAATTCCGCAGCGGTATGAACCACCTGAAAGGAAAAGCTATTCAAAAATTGGGCGGACGTGAACTAAAAGATGCCGACGGTAATGTTGTCGGTTATCAGGCACGTTTCAAGATTCTCGGCTTTACCCAGACCCGCACCGTCACAAAAGATGCCAACGGCCGCTGGGTTCAGACTAAAGAAACACACCAGACAACCAAAGCCGACAAAGCTTTCAAACCGATGAAAGACGCACAAGGCAATACCACCTGGGGCGTCAAAACAAAAGATGCCGAAGGAAACACGGTTTATGAGCAGATGAAAAAAACGGTTGATGCCAAAACCGGTAATATCATCTATACGTCAAAAGACGGTAAAAGCCAGCTGGTAACCGATAAAAACGGTAAGATTTTGAAATATAAACGTGCCAAAGATGATACAATGCAGCAGGAAAAATCTCCGGGCAGCGTTGAAAATATCAATGACGGCATCATGCACCGGCGTGTTATGCGGGATAAAAACGGTAATATTATCAGTGAAAATACCGAATTCAAAATTAACAGCGCCAAACACATAATCAACAAAGACGGCAGTATCAATATGCATGCCTACAATCAGATTATGCAAAATGTCAAACCGGAAAACCGCGAAGCGGCAATGAGGGCAATCGCCGAAAAAGCTCTGGCAGCCCGCGGCCAAAAGCTGGATAAAACTTTCAAAAACAGCAAAACAACCATGAATCCGGACGGCAGCCTGACAATTTCCCAGCTCAATAACGACGGCAGCATGCAAAATATTCAGGTTCAGATGATAGGCGGCCATATGATTACAACCAACCGCATAACTGATACAAAAGGCAATATAACGGTTCAGAAATCAAACGGCACCATGAGCCGGATTCAAAAATATCAGCGTCAAAAAGACGGAACCTATGTCAAGTCAACCCGTTACGCTTTTACGGATGAAGTACACAGCCGCAGCCGCCTTTCCCTGCCGTTGGATAAAGACGGTGTCTGGGGCTACGGTATCAACCCGCAGGATGCCATGAAAGGCTTCACCGAAGAAGACTTTGACAAGCATCTGTCACAGCTGAACCGGCCGAAGAATATGGAAACAATGATGGAAAAAACCACCTTTAAAGATTTGCTGAATTTGCAAAATGAATTGACCGGAAACGCTCAGGAAAAAGATTTGCTTGACAGTGCCATCAATCAGGCTCTTGGTACAGCAACCTCAAATCCGGAGATGTTAAAAAATCTGGATAATGATAATATGATGTCACTTGTTATGCTGGCTGACAAAAACATCAAAAACAAAGACGGTAATGTTAATCAGGAAAGAGTTAATGCTATAAATCAGATTATTTCTCAAATCAAGGATGAAGAAAAAGCAAAACTCCTGAAAGAAGATATATCTGCCGAGTTGAAAACGGCTCTGCAAAATAAACAAGAAGCAGCATATTTCAGCCTGACCGATTTGCGGAATATGCAAAATACCTTGGATGAAAATTTCGATACTCGAAATAAAGACATGATTGACAAAGCTATCAATCAGGCTCTTGGTACAGCAACCTCAAATCCGGAGATGTTAAAAAATCTTAACCAAGATAATATGATGTCTTTCGTCCTGCTCGCTGATAAAAACATTAAAGATAAAGACGGTAATGTCACTCAGGAAAGAGTCAATGCCATAAACCAGATTATTTCCCAGATAAAGGATGAAGAAAAAGCAAAACTCCTGAAAGAAGACATATCAGATGAACTGAAAACGGCTCTGCAAAATAAACAAGAGGTGAAGTATTAAAAATCCGGACAATGCCGAAGCTGTCTGACGCACAAATTCGGCATTCTACGGATATTCAAAAACTTGTTTCGGCAAATACTGCCAAAAATCTTTCGGGAAATTAGACATTTAATCTGTCCTGATTTTGTTGATTTTACGACATATTATTATCCGTTCAGACTTGTTTTTTCCAAAAGGAGTTGTACACAACTTCTTTTTTGTCTTGCTTTTTTTATTCTGCTGCTTATTATGAGACTATCTATTATTTATGGAGAAATACGATATGGAAGAAATTATTTTCCCAAATCAAATTAGAATGCACAGAAGATTGCGCGGAATGTCTATGCAGGAACTTGCTGACCATTTGGGGGTTAGTCTTTCCGCAATTTCAAAAATAGAAAAAGGTTATCGTCGTTTAAATCAGGAACAGCTGATACAAGTTGCCGAACTGATTGACTGCTCCCTGCAGGATTTATACGTAAACGAACAGAATTCCCAACAGGATGTTGTTCAGGCTTGGAAACGCGAACAGGAAAGACGTTGCAAAATCAATCAGAATGCCGGTCTTAAAACTTTGGGCGCCGGTTTGCGTCATATCCGTACCGATAAAGGCTTAACCCTGATTGAAGTAGCCGAAAGCGCAGATATGACCTTGTCCGTTTATCATCGTATAGAAATGGGACAACGCGAAGTTTCTGATAAGGAGTACCGCAACATTGCCAAAGCTCTTTCCATGAGTATTGAAAAGTTAAAAGCTGAAATTAAAAAGCTTGATTCCGAAGGTTTACTCGAAGATATCATCGAACATAACGAAACACGTTACAAGCTGCTTAACAGTTCACGCTATTCCAATACCGCTGCTGCAGCCGAAGAAGATGAAGAAACAATAATGCTTCCGGTTTACGGAACAAGTAATGCCGAAGGCAACATTGTCATTGACCGTTCTAATGTCATAAAAGAAATAGCCTGCCCTGTCCAGCTGCAAAACAAACCTGAAGCTTATGCCGTAAATTTATGTACGCGCCGTTTGGGTTCGCTTTTATCCAGCCGCGCTATTCTTTTTGTAGATAAAACAGAAGTCGTCAGCGCCGGTGATATTGCTTTGTATTACATCAATGACACGGAAACAAAACTTATCAGTGTTCGTGAAGATGAAAACGGCCAATTATATGGCTTGCGCTGGAATCCTGATGAAAGAACAAATTTCAATAACAGTGATTTAACTAAAATTCATAAAATCGTCGCAATAAACCTATAAAATTTATTGCAGCACTGATTTCTTAATAAGATATTTACTCTCTCTTGTTTATAATAGAGAGAGTAAATTGTTTTTAGAACATGAGGCATAAAGGTGGCAGACGGTTATCTGATTGATGAAACAGAATATTCAAACGGAAAAGAAGAGGAAGAAGATCCTATTCTGGTTGCGCAGCGTTATCTGAATATCTTCCATCAAATACATATTTTTAATGCGGCAAAAAAGGCTGAATTTGACCAGTCTCTTTTGAGTATGCCAGAAAAAATAAAAGAACTGATGGCAACTATTCCGGGGGGCCGTGTTTTACTGGAACATGTTCAGGAAATTGAAGAAAAAAAAGGCCTTAGTTCGGGCGAAACTTCCGAACTCATTTCCCAAAATCTGAAAGAAGAAAAAAAGGCTCTCACCCAGCAAAAACCGTCTTCGGGCGGAGAACTGACTCTGGGTGCGGATTTTGCCGAAAGTCTGGCTTCCTCACTGGCAACAGCCCTGCAAAACAATAACGTTGCAGCAAATGGCAATATAACGGATTTAGCCATTATCTTAAACAAATCGTTTAATGCCTATGCAACCAGTATGCAAAACCTGACGGCCAGTTTAATGCGCCGCGGCGGAGATATATCTGCCGGCAATATACCGCCCGTCAGCCCTGCTCCGGACGCGCCGGTTGCCGCCCAGCAAAATATGCAGAATAATAATTCGACAACCGTCAACAATATAAATTTTGATTCGTCATATTTTAACAGCATCACACAAGCCCTGATGCAAAACGACGCACGCCGCCACGAAGATATGATGCAAATTGTCAGCGCCCTGAATAAAAGTCTGGTACCTGCCGGAACATTTTCTGCGGCAACACCGGTTGTTACGAATAATGCAACTTCAGATGTACCGACACTGGCCATAGCCAATTCGGTAACCGAAGCGCTGAGACAGAATAATTCTCAGCAAATGGAACTGATTAAGGCTTTCGGCGAAATGCTGGTACAAGCCATAACACAATCCCAGCAGGAGTTAGCACAGACTATAGCGCAATCTGCCCCGCGACACGTTGTTAAAGTTGTGGTGTCGCAAGATGTTGACGTCGAAAACCAAACAGCAGAAAATATTGTTTCCAAACCGATAGAAAATAAAAATAATACGCCTAAAAATCCGCCGAAAAAAGATGAGGATACAAAAGAAAAAACGAACTTTGTTAAAAATTTCAGCGATAAAATCAATGAAACGACGTCCAAATTGTCAAAAAATCTGAATGCCTCTAACAAACCGTCCGGCGGCAACAATAATGCCTCATCGGACAGTTTACTCAACCGTATCAACAAGAGTTTGAATAAAATCAACGAGCTGCGAAAACAAACTGATAAAAACGCGCAAGAACAGGAAAAACAGCCGCAGCCGAAACCGGAACCAAAGCCGGAACAAAAACCTCAGCCTCAGCCGCAGCCGAGACCGGAACCAAAGCCGGAACAAAAAACACAACCGCAGCC
>JAUNIW010000053.1 GCA_030523245.1 Pseudomonadota bacterium | reverse complement strand
AAAGGGCTTCGCCCGCATATGAAGAACCACGCGTTTTACGCGTGGGTCTCTTTTTACAATCCTTACAGAAAACCCCGAGTTTACTTGGGGCTGAATGACAAAGTGTTGGAACAACACCGCTTCACGCCAACGAGCGTGGTCAAACCGAAGGTTTGTAGCTGAGCACGGGGATATATATTTGAAAGCTAATAATTATATCTGTATTCATCAAATTGTACGGATATTTTACACGTATTTGAACGACAGTTACAGCCTTGTGCGGCAATTTCAGGTGGAACAGGATGAGGTATTTTTTTATCCCAGGTACAGGCAGATAATTCACCATCTTTGACAGAATCCCATTCTGTAGTTCTGTCATACCCCGGATAACAATCCATTGGTGTTGTATTACCCCAATCAGTAGTTACAACATTTAGTCCGACATATCCGGAGGAACTGTTTCCCCAATCATAAGTTGCTAATGTTGTACATGCTTCTTTAGGTAAATTTTCAAATACAATAAATAAATATTTGGGTGACCAACTGGAAATCCATACGTTTCCGTTAAAGGGATTTATCAATTTGTTGTCAACAATCATATCTTCAGGAAAAACACCGGCATTTTTTAAGAATTCTAAATCAGAATTTTTATTTGTATTAAATTCATCTTTGCATATTTCGGTTCCGTTATTACCACAACCTACAGCTGTTCCTTCATAGGTTTTCTGGTTGGCAAACAATGTCTGTATATTTGTAGCTATAGTTATAATTTCATCAATAGTTTTATTTGTTTTAAATTTTATCATAGCTTTGGAATATCCGGCAAGACCGCCAACACTTAAAACGCCTGTTATAGCCAGAACACCAAGCATTTCTATCATACTGCGTCCTGTTTGATTTTTTAAGTTCATAACAAATTCCTTTTAAATATTATAAAATAAAAGCCGCCTGTATAAAAGCGACCGGAAGTTGAGAACTACTGTTAGTAAAATAGTGTAGCATATTCGCCAGAAATAGCATATTTTGCTACCTTCCGATCATTAAATCAGAAGGTATGCTCATTTTTACGTTTTAGCATTTAACGTACTAACAGAGGTTCTCACACCTCGAACAGACTATTGCCCGTCTGTGTTTTAGATTAGATGAATCTTTTATAAATGTAAAGTGTTTTAAATTGATACAAAAAAAGCCCCGTGAATACGAGGCTCTTTTTTGTATCAAGACAGACTAAGCAGCTTTCTTTTCTGCGTGGTCTTTTTGAGTTTTACCGTATTTGATAGCAGCCTGAGCAGCAGCCAGACGAGCTACCGGTACACGGTATGGTGAGCAAGATACATAGTCTAAACCACACTGCTGGAAGAACTCGATGGATTTAGGGTCACCACCGTGTTCGCCGCAAACACCCAGCAATAAATCCGGATTTGTTTTGCGGCCGCATTCGCAAGCACGTTTAACCAATTTACCAACACCGTCAACATCGATAGAAGCAAACGGATCTGCAACATAAATGCCTTTAGCGCGGTAGCAATCCAAGATGGCACCTGTGTCATCACGGCTCATACCCAGAGTTGTTTGGGTCAGGTCGTTTGTACCGAAACCAAAGAATGCAGCAGAAGCGGCAATTTCTTCAGCCATCAAGGCAGCTCTTGGCAATTCAATCATTGTACCAACTTCATAATCAATGGATTTACCTTTTTCGGCAAAAATCTTTTGAGCTGTTGTATCAATGATGTTTTTAACAATATCCAGTTCTTTCTTGGAACCAACCAAAGGAACTTCGATTTCAGGCATAACATTAACGCCTTCTTCACGGCATTCCATAGCAGCTTCCAAGATAGCACGAGTTTGCATTTCGCAAATTTCCGGATATGTAATAGGTAAACGGCAGCCACGATGACCCAGCATAGGGTTCATTTCGTGCAAAGAGTTGGCACGGTTTTTAACTTCGGCCAATGTTTTACCCATTTTGTCAGCCAATTCCTGCATTTCTATATCTGTATGAGGTAAAAATTCGTGAAGAGGCGGGTCCAACAAACGAATAACAACAGGGAAGCCGTTCATTGTTCTGTACAGTTCTTTGAAGTCTTCTTTCTGGTAAGGCAGCAAACGAGCCAAAGCAGCACGGCGGCCGGCTTCGTCATCAGACAAAATCATTGTACGCATGTCAGAAATTCTCTTGGCATCAAAGAACATATGTTCTGTACGGGCCAAACCGATACCTTCTGCACCGAAAGCCAAAGCTTGTTTAGCATCAGCCGGTGTTTCGGCATTTGCACGAACGTGCATGGTGCGGATTTCATCAACCCAACCCATGAATGTTCCGAAATTACCGGTCATAGAAGCATTTACAGTCGGAATTTCGCCTTCAATAATCTGGCCTTTGGCACCATCCAAAGATACCCAGTCACCTTCTTTAATAACAACGCCGGATTTTGTAGACATTGTTTTGGCTTTGTAGTCGATTGTAATATCTGTAGAACCGGATACGCAAGGAGTACCCATACCACGGGCAACCACAGCAGCGTGTGAAGTCATACCGCCGCGGGCTGTAATAACACCTTGAGAAGCGTGCATACCACCGATATCTTCAGGAGAAGTTTCGTTACGGATTAAAATAACTTTTTCACCTTTGGCAGCCCATTTTTCAGCATCTTCGGCGCAGAAAACAGCACGGCCGACAGCAGCACCAGGAGATGCCGGTAAACCGGTTGCAATTACTTTTTTATTGGCTTTAGGGTCCAACATCGGGTGCAATAACTGGTCTAACTGGTCAGCACCAACACGCATAATAGCTTCTTCTTTTGTTAACAAACCTTCGTTAACCATTTCAACAGCCATTCTTACGGCAGCTGCAGCAGTTCTTTTACCGTTACGGCATTGCAGCATCCACAATTTTTTATGTTCAATAGTGAATTCCATATCCTGCATGTCTTTATAGTGTGCTTCCAAAGCATTACGGACATCTACAAGCTGTTTATACAAATCAGGCCACAATTCTTCCAAAGAATTGCCTTTGCCTTCAGAACCCATCGGTTGCGGTGTACGAATACCGGCCACAACATCTTCACCTTGGGCGTTGATTAAGTATTCGCCGTAGTATCTGTTTTCACCGGTTGCAGGGTCACGAGAGAAGCAAACACCGGTTGCAGAATCATTACCGGCATTACCGAATACCATAGTCTGAACGTTACAAGCCGTACCCCAGTCACCAGGGATGTTGTTTAATTTACGGTATGTAATGGCACGGGCAGCATTCCAGGAACCGAATACGGCACCAATACCCAGCCACAACTGTTCCCAAGGATCTTGCGGAACAACTTTGTTCAGTTTTTTACCGATTTCTTTGTATTCATTAACCAATTCTTTTAAGTCTTCGGTTGTCAAATCTGTATCAGATTTGTAACCTTTGGCTTTTTTCATAGCTTCAAGTGCGCCTTCGTATTCATCAAGGTCAGCACCCAAAACCACGTCAGAAAACATCTGGATAAAACGACGGTAAGAATCGTAAGCGAATCTTTCATTACCGGATACTTTAGCCAAACCTTTAACGCTTTCATCGTTCAAACCGAGGTTCAAAACGGTATCCATCATGCCCGGCATAGAAATTCTTGCGCCTGAACGAACGGAGAACAACAGCGGATTTTCAGGATCGGCAAATTTTTTACCCATAATGGCTTCAACGCCGGCAACAGCAGCCTTAACCTGTTCTTTTAAATCTGCAGGATAAGTATTGTTGTTTGCATAGTAATATGTGCAAACGTCTGTTGTAACGGTGAATCCCGGAGGAACAGGCAAACCAACTTTGTTCATTTCTGCCAAGTTGGCACCTTTACCGCCCAGGAGATTACGCATGTTAGCATCGCCTTCGGCTTTGCCGTTTCCAAATGTATATACCCATTTACTCATGGTTGTTTAAGCTCCTATTAGCTATTTTGTTAAAACGAAGTTAAGGTTCGTTGTGAACCATAACTAAAATTAAAAAACTTCAATTTGCCTTGAATGTATAACACAAAATGTCAGACTTCAAGCAAAATATTACGTATTCAAAGAAAAAAATATTGACATAATTACTTATTTTTACGCCAAAAAATGAAAAGGTTGTCCAAAACAGAACAACCTTTTTTCATTATTCTTTTATTAAAAAATTTTATTTTGCCAGAATATCCAGAAGTTTTTTATTAGCTTCTTCCAAAGAACAGTTGCTGTAAACAGAGACTTCACTGGCCAGCCGGTTAACGGCTTGTTCATAAATCTGGCGTTCACTGTAAGATTGTTCGGCAATATTTTCATTGCGGTATAAATCACGAATAACTTCGGCAATGGCAACCGGATTACCGGAATTTATTTTATTTTCGTATTCCTGAGCCCGACGAGACCACATAATTTTGCGGACTTTTGCTTTTCCTTTGAGGGTGGCAAAAGCTTCGTTCATTGTTTTGTCATCAGAAATTTTACGCAGGCCGACATGTTGAATTTTAGAAGTCGGAATTCGCAGAGTCATTTTGTCTTTGTCAAAATTTACCACCAGCAGTTCGAGTTCCGAACCGGCAATATTTTGTTTTGTTACATCGGCAACTTTACCGACACCATGAGTCGGATAAACGACATATTCACCGGCATTAAAAGTTAAGGATGGTAATTTTTTTATACTCATGATTGCTCCTGAAAATTAGAAATTCTTGTGAAAACAAAATAGAATATATCACATTTTTAGGCTTAAATCCAGCTAAAAAATACGAAAGTTTTAAATTTTTTTGTTATTTTTTTATTTCGGGAAATAAATTTGTCTGTTTTAAAGCTTCTGTCAGGGCTATGGCGGCTGAAACAGCCATATTTATGGAACGTGCCTGCGGCGACATCGGAATCAGCAGCCGTGCATCGGCAAGATTATGTATTTCTTCGGGAACGCCGGCACTTTCGCGTCCCATTAAGATAATGTCATTTGGTTTGAACTGAAAATCCAAGAAAGAATCTTTTCCGTGTGTTGTCATTAAAATCAAACGTCCGTATTCGTCCGGATGTTGTTGCCGGTAAGTCATAAAATCAGACCAGCTGTTGTGCCTGCGGCAATGAACTAAATCTAAATAATCCATTCCGGCACGGCGCATAGCTTTTTCATTAAAAATGAATCCGCAGGGCTCGATAATATCAAGCTCAAGGTTCAAACAAGCTCCCAAACGCAGCAGGGTACCTGTATTTTGCGGAATATCCGGTTGATATAAAGCTAAGCGCATGTGTCGTACTTTTTTAAGGATTAAGCGGATTTTTTAGCATCTTCGGCTTCTTTTGCCTTTTTAGCATTATAAAGCGCAACAAAATCTACCGGATTTAAAAGCATAGGCGGCAGACCGGCTGCAGATAAACTGTTGGCAATAATGCTCCGGACAAACGGGAACAAAAGGCGCGGCATTTCAATATACAATACCGGTTCCAAGTGTTCTTGCGGAACATTTACGGCGACAACGGCAGCATAAGACAATTCGACGATAAATAAAGTTTTACCGTCAATATCAGCATTCATTTTTGCGGTCAGGGTAACATTGTAATTACCGTCTTCCATTTTTTTGCTGTTCATGCCCATATCAACATTGATATTAGGGTTTTTGTTCATTTCTTTAAAAATTTCCGGTGCCAGAGGAATTTCCAAAGACATATCCTTAATATACTGACTGTGTATAACAATACCGGCAGGTTGTTGATTGTTATCTTGATTGTTTTCCATTTTTTTCTCCCTTAAATTTAATTTTATTTAGAAATAATACGAAAAAAGCTAATCGTCAAATATTTATATTGATAAAATATTTATTTGTTTTATATTATTAGCATGTTTTTTTAGAGGAAGATTTTAAATGACTGACATTATTTTTTTATTGATATTGGTTGCTTTTATAGGTGTTCGTTTATATGCGACTTTTGGTAAAAACAGTGAGACCAAAAGTATCCGGATTGTTTTAAAGCCTGTTAATAAAATTGAAGAACCGTTGATGGATAATGTCGTGCAAATGGCTGCTAAACAAAAAAATGCGAAAAAAACAGACGAGCAAAGTGAAAATGCGGCCGATTTTAATAAGGAAATGTTTTTAAAAGGTGCCTGCAAAGTTTTTGAAATTGTTTTACAGGCATTCAGCAGCGGAGATTTGTCGTCTGTTAAAGATTTGGTCAGTAAGAAGGTTTTTGAAGCTTTCAACAATACTTTGGCTGTTCGTAAAGAAAATAATATTACTTCGGAAGTTGATTTTATCTGTTTTGATAAAAGTGAAGTTAAAGATGTCAAATTTTTAAAAAACAGTATAAAAGTTGTTGTCGAATTTGTCAGTGAACAGGTTAATTTGTTACGCAATGCCGAGGGTGTCGTTATAGAAGGTGATGAAAATTTTGTGCAAAAAATTACAGATGTCTGGACTTTTGAAAGAACGTTAAATGCAAAAAATAACAATTGGGTGCTGGTTTCCACTAAAAAAACAGCTTAGTTTTCTTTTCAGTATTTTGCTTTTGTTAACCGGTTGTTTCAGTGAAGAAACAGCCAAGCCGGCGTCTGAAAAGGCTGATGTTGTTTTAAAAAAAGTCAGTTTTAATGATTTGGCCGGCTGGAATAAAGATAATTTTGCCGAAGTTATTTCCGTTTTTGCTAAAAATTGTCAGGCGGTCATGAAAAATAAAGATGCCTGTATTTATAATTCTGCCATTCAGCTTAAAACAAAAGATTATCAACGGGTTTGTTCCAAATTTGAAAGAGCGTCAATCAGTACCGGTACGCAGATGAAAAAATTTATTGAAAGAGAGTTTGTGCCGTATGCCGTATCGGATAACGGGGAACAAAACGGTAAATTTACCTCTTATTATGAAGCAACAATCCATGCTTCTTTTGAAAAAAACGGTAAATACAGATTTCCGATTTACGGCCGACCGGATGATTTGATTGAAATCAATCTGAAAGATTTTGATGACAAACTTCCGAATACACGTCTGGTCGGACGTATTGCCGGAAAAAAATTTATTCCTTACTATAATCGTCAGGAAATTGAGGAAAACGGTGTGTCGGCACCTGTTTTGATGTGGGGAGATGATTTGGTTGATATTCATTTTATGCAGATTCAGGGATCCGCTATAGCCGTTATGGATGATGGTTCGGAACTGAGAATCGGTTTTGCCGACAGCAACGGGCGAAAGTTTAAAGGCATTGGGGCTATTTTGCTGGAAAAAGGTTTGATTAAGCCGGGAGAGGCTTCAATGACTAAAATTCGCGAATGGTTGCGAAAAAATCCGCAAAAAGCAGC
>JAUNIW010000052.1 GCA_030523245.1 Pseudomonadota bacterium | reverse complement strand
AACTTTTATAAAGTATTTAAAATTGTTCTTCTGTAGAGAAGAAACACAGGGCATTACTTAACCAAGTAATGCATTTAGTTTTATTCATACAGAAAACTGGAACAGTTTTCCCAAACACAAACCTTAACCCCTGATTATAATATCATCATGAGGTTTTTATTCAATATGTAAAATAAATTCCACACACTTTTCTTTATAGGAATCTCTAATGTTTTCCCCAGAAAAAGTTTATGACAACTTTATGATATCTACATTTAAATTTGCCTGTATTGTTCTAAAGTACCGTGTAGCAAAACGTCATATAACAAAGTACTGATTTTTTGTTTTTAACAGCAAAAAATTAAATTTGGTTTATGGATATGTTGTAATTGTAAAAGTCATAAATATATAAAACAACAGGACTTAAGCTATTTTTAAGGAGAATAAAATGAAATGTTTATATTATGGTGCAGTTGTTTTTACATTTGCTCTTTTCAACTCCGTGTCGGCTTATGCAATTTCGGTTACGGGCAATGCCAGTGCAATTATCAAACGTAATATCACGGCAACTGAAACACAGACCATGAATTTCGGCACAATCAGTTCGGGAGCCACGGCGGCAACCGTAACTCTGTCTCCGGCCGGGGCAAGAACTTCAACACTTTCTTATTACGGAACATCAAGACCCGGTATTTTTACTGTTACCGGTGAGCCGTCAACACCACTGACAGTCAGTTTCGGAAACGGGACTTTGAGCAATGGTGCCAATACAATGACTCTGAGCAATTTTACAACGAGTACAACACCTGCCTCGTCTACAACAGACAGCAGCGGTAATCTGACTTTGAATGTCGGTGCAGATTTGGCCGTGGGAGCTAATCAGGCAAGCGGAACGTATACAGGAACTTATACTGTTACCATCAGTTATTAGAACAGCAGCAAATGTTAAGGACATTAGGAGAATTTTTAGTCTTTTGTATAATCTGCGGTGCGGCCGGAAGTGCTTGCGCCGCATCACTTGATGTCCGGCAAAATCTTTCGTTTGGAACTCTGATACCCGTGGCAAATTCCGGCAGCGTCAGCGTTTCTGCCGCCGGAGCAATATCAAGCGGGGGAAGTGTTACTATTGCACCTTCCGGAACGTCGTATTTTCAAGGAAAAGTCCGTTTTACACCGACTGTTTTAAGTGTTTTTACCGTGCGTGCGGCAGACAGCACCATTGTTCTGAATAATACTTCGGCCGGCGGCGGAACGGTTACGGTTGATAATTTTACGGTTAATCCCGTTAATCTGAATATTACGGTTTTAAGTCCTGTCGATATCAATATCGGCGGAAGGATGACTTTTTCGGCAAGTTCTAAAAGCGGAATATATACCGGAAGCACCAGAATTGAGGTCAGCAGCTTATTGGGCGGAACCGTCAGTGTTAACCTTCCGGTTATGCTTACTTTATGGGACAGCCTGAAGATGAATGAAAAAACTCCGCTGTTTTTCGGAGTGTTAGAGGTCGGAGCAGGGGCGGCCGTAATCAGGCTTAATGCCCAAAACGGACAGAGAAGTATCGTATCCGGAAGTAATGTTATCTTGTCAACGGGACAGACCTCTACGGCGGGGCAATTTAAAGTTTCGGGACAGGCTAATACAACGCTGAGTGTTTCGCTGCCGTCATCAGTTGTTTTAACCGGTAATAAAGGAGGATCAATGACGCTGAACAATTTTACGGGATATCCGTCTTCAACCCAATTGGTCTTGGATGCTTCAGGTGATGGTTATCTTAACGTGGGAGCCGATTTGAATATCGGTGCTTCTCAGCCTTCGGGAACATACAGCGGAACTTATTCCGTAACCGTAAACTACTAGGAAATGATATGAAAAAACGACTTTTGATATATTTGCTGATTTTGAGTTTGTATCCTTGTTTGGTAAAAGCAAATCTTGCCGTTTCGTCTTTTTATGTATGGTTTGATGCACATGCGCCAAAGCGGGCAGAGGTTGTGCGGGTCACTAATAACAGTAACAGCCAGAAATCATATCGGATAGAGTTGATCAATTTTAAGCAGAATATTGACGGAAGCTACAGTAATATAGAAAAACCTATATCGGGAAATCCTTTTGCCGTACCGTATATCAGTTTTTCACCGCATGAAACAACTTTAGCGCCGGGGCAGACACAGACAATCAGACTGGTGCGCAAACCTATGGCTGCAGCGGCGGACGGAGAGTATGTTTCCCATTTGTTAATTCGTGAATTGCCTGAAAAAACAGCGGTTAAACAGCAGGCTGGAGGAGGGGAATTTAAAATTGATATCAAGGCTCTTTACGGGGTAACAATACCTGTAATTATTGATAAAGGAAATTTAACCAGTTCGGCTGTCATAACATCGGTTTCTAATGGCGGTAACTCTGTTTGGGTTACGGTTAAAAGGAGTGGAAACCGTTCTTTTTGGGGCAATTTGATTGTAAAAAACGGTAAAAAAGAAATCGGTCGGGTCAATGGTTTTAAAATCTTTATGACGACTTCGGAACGCCGTATAAAAATTCCGCTTAGTGAAAAATTTGTTTCTGGCGGTCAGGTTATTTTAGAGGATGCCAGAACTAATGAGACGATTTCCTCAAAAAAATTGTAGCAGTTTGTTCTGTTTGTTTTTCTTTCTCTTGCAAATTCCGGATTTGCAGGCAGAAGAACTGTATCTGGAACCGGTTGTTCAAGGTACGGTTTTGGAAGAAACCATACCGGTAGATGTTTCAGATAACAGGGTTTATATTGAATGGGAAGCTCTGGGGGAAGTTTTACAGATTAAAACAAACTATTTTTCAGGTCGTATCAATTTTATGTTTCTGGATAAAAATCGGGAAATTATTTTTGATAACTTATCTGACGGAAGTTGGATGACATCGGACGGAAAAGTTTATTTTGATAAGAACTTTCTGGAAAAAGAACTGGGGATTACCTTCAGTATCAACCGTTTGGATATGCAGCTTGATATTGAGGCAGAACAAAAGCTGCCGTTGACACGCCGGTTGGAAGCTCAGGTCTTACGGCAAAATCTGAGGGCGTATCCCGAACAAGATTCTTTTGCTAATTATCAGTTTGACAACCGTAAAATAAGTATGCCTGTTGCAGATTTGACATTGCAGCATAACTTTAATGTTCGTGATTATCGCGGTGAAAATGAAAAACGTTATAATTATTCTTTATATCAATTGGATACGGGCATGCTGGCCGGTGGTTTAGATATATATGCTTCGTTTTTTGGTGACAGCGAAAATAAAAACTACGGTCCCCGTGCAAGGATTACGGCGGGCAGAACTTTTCTGGACGAACCCAGAAATTCTCTGAATCTGACTAATTTCGAGATGGGAGATGTGACCGGTTATAATTCTACTTTGTTTAATAATAATGCAAACGGACGGGGTGTTTTCGCAAGTTCGTTCAAAGATTTGGTACTTTCGGCAGATAAAACGATAGATATCAGCGGACCATTGTCGGCAGGATGGGAAGTTGAGCTTTATCAAGACGGACAGCTTATTGCTTTCCGGCAGGCGGGAATAAACGGTCGTTATTCTTTTCCGAATGTACCGGTTAATTACGGACTGAACAGATTTAAGCTGGTTTTTTATGGTCCATATGGAGAAATTCAGGAAGAAGAAAGAAATTTTTACTCGGGAACATCTCCGGTTAAAAAGGGGGAATTCGGTTATACTTTTAATGCGTATCAGAAAGACCATTATCTATTGGAGGATAATGAACCTTGGATTGGTCCGACCAGTAAACCGACTGTTGATTTTATGGGATATTATGGCTTAAATGATGAAACAACTCTTATTTCAGGAATGAGTCAGACATATAATCCGGAAACATATAATACACAAACTTTTGGAACGTTCGGCGGGCAATATATTTATGACGGAGCCTCCCTGCAATATAATACTTTATTGGGTTTTGATAATGCCCGGATAGGGCATCATTTTGATGTTCAGGGAGATGTTAAAATCGGTACAATATTTGCGCGTTATGATTATTATGGTCATATGCAGGTGCCGGCTGCGTATTATGATGATGAATTTATGAAAGATATTGCGGAAGTCCGGCTGAGCGGTAATTTGCCGCATTGGCAGACACCTTACTATGTATCTTATATTGAGCGCAACAGTCAGAATAATGATGCATACAAAGAGCTGCATACGCGTTTATCACCTAACTTTATGCGTTATTATAATCTCAGTGTGGAAAATGTTTTAAGCAAGACACCGTCAGGAAATATGGATTATGTTTTATTGATGTTGCAGGCTCAGTACGGAAATTTTGGTGTCCACAGCCAGATGCAAACAAATGTTCGTCCGGAAAGCTATATTCAAAACCTTAATCAGCAGATTGATTATCGTTGGGATAAGAATACTTATTTTCAGTTTAACTGGGAGCATGATTATCGGTCAAAATATAGTGAATTGTCGGATATTGATACTTTTTCCGTCTCTGCCGGAAGGATTTTTGATTTCGGCGGGCTTAATCTCGGGCTTAGTTATGATACGGATAAAAATGCTTCCGTGATGCTTACGTATAATTTGAGTTTCGGCAAAGTTCCGGAAGAAAATCGTTTATTTACCAATGCAGAAACCAAAATGTCAAAGCAGGCGGCTATTTATGCCAAAGTTGTTGATGAAAACGGACAGCCGGTTGAGGATACGGCTATTCAAATTTCGGGGCTGCAAAATCCTGTTCGGACAGATGAAAACGGCGGTGCACTTATTAGTGATGTGGAACCTTATCAAAAGACAGTGTTGTCTGTGGATATTGAAAGTATTGAAGATGTGGCGCTTGTTCCTGAATTTGAAGAGAAAAAACTGGTTCTGCGGCCGGGGACGGTTTATCCGCTGACAATAAAATGTACGCATCGCGGCGGAGTGGAAGGGTATTTAACGGGGCGGTCTGATTTGTCATCTTATAAAGTTGTGCTGACTGATAAAGAGGGGAAATCAATAACTAAAATTCCCGAAACAGACGGCTCATTTATTTTTGATAACATAGCTTTTGGAAAGTATATTCTTCAGGTCGTTGATGAAAACGGTACCTCAGTTTATAAGCAAAATTTTGATTTACGGGATTCATTTTATACACTTGCGGAAGCAATAAAATTGTGAGCGTCTTCAGAAATTCATGGAAAGACTGTCAGGCTGCCGGAATCTTATTTTTTATGGCTGAAAGAAACATATCTCTATATCCAATCGCAATCTGTCTTTCTGGGGTATGGTGCCAATCTTGATTTATTCTTATACGGATAAAAGCTCTAATCCCTGGCAGCGTGAATATGAAAAATCGTTATTTGAATTCTCTATCTAAAAGCGGTTTTGAGTAAAAATCTCACTTATGTATGACACTAACTATTCATAATATATTGAAAATTAAAATTTTGTATTATACACTTTGCACAAGGAGAAAACCATGCAGTTAAAACAGTTTTTAAAAAAAGTAAATCAGTCTTTGTTTTCAGATAATATTTTAAAACTCTTTTTTTCTTATAAAGGAGTTATCAATCGCACACATTACATGACAGCAATTATAATATTATTTATAATAGCAAAGTTTTGTGTGTTTAATTTACTATCATATGTAGCTACCATACTTTTGTTAATATATTGTTTGACTGCGTTAATGCAAAAGCGTGCCAGATCTTTCAATAGCACAGGGACATGGTATATTATAGCTTTGATGAAACGATTCTGGGATTATTGGATATTGCAACAAAAGCAGGATATATTTTTGAAAAATCCGCTAATGTGGATTTAAAAAGATTGCTCTTAAAGTTCGTGTTTGAGAACATTACCCTGACCGAAGGGCAAATCAGTTACAAATTAAGATTTCCGTTTGATGAGTTTGTAAATCTTACCATATCCAAGAGAAATAAACCAACGCCATACGAACCGATGCCAAGCCTTATAAACCAAGGACTTCAAGCAAATCATAACGAAAATGTACAATCAGGGTATATGAATTTTTGCGAACTGAATTTTTCTGATAAAAATCAAGGAGTTACATTAAAAAATGCAACTTCTCTCCAGTCTGGCTGGAGAGAGCTTGCACTCCACGGACTGAAATTAAAAGATTATAACATACGAAAAGAACTTGTATAAAAATAATGATGCTATAAAATTAAAGGAGAATAAATTAAATGTCAAAGAGTTGAATATGTATATAAAAACATTACAAGATGAAAATATTGGTCCAATAGAAAATCTAAAAATAGATTTCTCTTTCAATGAAGAAGGAAAGCCTAAACCAATTATATTTGTTGGAGAAAATGGTTGTGGCAAATCGTTGTTGCTATCAAATATTGTAGATTCTTTTTATTGTATAGCTCAAAAAGGGTTTGATAATGCAATGGAAAAGGCTGATACGGGAGGGGAAGAATACTATAAAAATATTAGTCCTTCACAAATAAAAGTAGGTAAGGAGTATTTGTATTCATTTATATCATATAAAGATTTTCCTGTTCATTATGTTTTTAAAGCAGGAAAATTGTCTGTAGAAAAGTTCAAAGAATTAAGCAATTGCGCTACTTCTGTTCGGTATACATGGAAAGAAAACAATAGCTTTAAAGGAACAAATGCGACAGAAGAGCAAAGTACAAAGATATTTTCTGAAAATGTGGTTTGTTATTTTGGACCAGATCGTTATGAAAAGCCTAATTGGTTAGGAAATAAGTACTATTCTACATTAGAAAAAGAACATATAACATTAAATACAAAAATCAGTAGATATCTAAGTAATCCTATTTCTGTTAAAGGAGTAACAGAGCTAAATTTGAAATGGTTGTTAGATGTAATAGTTGATTCTCGATCTGATATAGAACAAAGAGGGGAAAACTTAAATATTGCACATATTAATGTTAAAGATTTATTATTGCTAGGTTCAGCTAGAAAAAATATAGAAACTATTATGAGCAAAATTCTTGGTCAAGATGTATATTTTAATTTGAAGATAAGAAGTACTAACGCTAATAGATTTGAAATAAGAACTCAAAAAGATAATAGTTTGTTAGTGCCATCTCTAGATTTTCTATCAACGGGACAATTAGCTCTATTCAACATATTTTCAACAATTATAAGATATGCGGACAAGCAGGATATCAATAAAAGTATAAAATTAAACGATATACAAGGCATTGTAGTTGTTGATGAAATAGAATTGCACCTTCATCCATCATTGCAAAAAGATGTTTTACCCGAACTATTACACTTATTTCCAAAAGTTCAGTTTATAATTACAACACATTCACCTTTGTTTTTATTGGGAATGGAAGATACCTATGGAACAGAAAACTATGAAATTTATCAATTACCATTGGCTAATAAAATAGATGCTGAGGATTTTTCTGAATTTCAAAAGGCGTATACTTTTTTGACAAATACTGAGAGATATAAAAAAGAAATACGGGAGATTATAAATCAATACTCGGATAAAAAAGCTTTAAT
>JAUNIW010000051.1 GCA_030523245.1 Pseudomonadota bacterium | reverse complement strand
AGAGAGAGAGATTGGATATTATATTCATTCATTGTATCCTCTTATACTGATTATTTTATATGATAATTATTTCTTACGGAATACAAAATATCATGGAATAATTAAAAATGTTTTAAATAAGGAGTTCTTCAACAAATTTCGGCAGGGTTGTACCGGCCGGCCCGATGATATGGCGGTCAAACAGATAGTTGTTTGAAGTTGTTTCCATATTGAATTCGCAAGTATAAGCGCCGCACATTTTGGCAATCTGTACAAAGCCGGCAGCCGGATAGACCACACCGGAGGTTCCGATTGAAAGAAACAGATTGCAGTTTTTTAAAAGAGTGTCTACTTTTTCCATATACAAAAGATTTTCACCAAAAAAGACAATGTTCGGTTTAAGCATGCCTTGAATATGGCAATGCGGACAGACATCATCGGCATGAACATCGTTCCATGTTTCAAAGATATGACCGCAGTTCAGACAGACAATTTGATTTATTTGCCCGTGAATATGATAAATATTTTTATTACCGGCTTTTTCGTGCAGCGTATCTACGTTTTGGGTAACAATGCTGATTTTGTCAGCCGGATATTTATCTTGCAGCAGGGTAATGGCTGAATGAGCCGGATTAGGCTGAGCCTTATAAAGTTCCGGTCGCAGTTCATTGTAGAAATCGTGAACATATTCGGGATTACGTTCAAAAGCCTCAATGGTCGCAACATCTTCCACGCGATGTTTATTCCATAACCCGTTTTCGGCACGAAACGTAGATAGGCCGGATTCTGCGGAAATTCCGGCACCGGTCAGAATAACAATATTTTTATATTTTTCAGTCATTGATAATTTTTTCGTAAAGTTCTTCGTTATTTGTAAATTTCAGATGACTGTTCTGGATTTTTTCGCGGTAATCATCTGAATGTTCAAAGATTTGCATAATCAGACGACAAAGTTTGCCGTCATCGGCCAGTTCGTTATCCGGCAGGATTTCGGCAAAGCCTTTTTCCCGAAAGGATCGGGCATTAAGCATTTGTTCGCCGCGGCTGGCATTACTCGGGAGCGGAACCAGAAGCATCGGCATGGACAGGCTCCAGAATTCAAAAATAGCATTTGAACCGGAGCGGGTAACAACAAGAGATGTTGCAGCCAGCAAATCTTTAAATTCTTTATCGACAAATTCAAACTGGGCATAGCCTTGGCGCTTTGTCTCCGTCTTTTGTCCTTTGCCGCATATATGGATAATCTGAAAGTGCTGCAATAAAAAATCCAGATTTGTTAAGACGGCTTTGTTCAGGCTTTGGGCGCCCAGACTGCCGCCGACAAACATAATAACAGGTTTATCAGCCGAAAAACCGCAGAGTTTTAAAGCCTTCGTTTTATCACCGTTTTTCAGGCGGTCGGAGAGTACCGGACCGATGTAACAGACTTTTTCCGGATGACGCACATATTTGACGGTATCATTAAAAGTCGTGAAAAACTTGGTCACAAAAGGCAGGGACATTTTGTTGGCAAGTCCCGGTGTCAAATCAGATTCATGCATACAAATCCGGCGTCGGTTTAAAAAGCCGCCCACGACTACCGGAAAAGAAACAAATCCGCCTTTGGAAAAAATAATATCCGGTTTTTCTTTAAAAATAATATAAGCAGCCTGACAGATGCCGACCGGAATTTTAAACATATCTTTTATATTCTGCCACGAAAAATAACGGCGCATTTTGCCGGTTTTAATGGCGTAATATTTAACGTTGTTCATTTTTCGGATAAGTTCTTTTTCTATACCGGTTTCCGAGCCGATGTAAACAATTTCCCAGCCGTTTTTCCGGAAAATCGGGATAAGATTAAGATTAAGGGTTACATGGCCGCCGGAACCGCCGCCGGTAAACAGGATTTTTTTCATCATGAAGCCTTTTCTTCGGTAGGGTTAAATTCAGGGGTGCCGTTTTCAATTTTCAGCACTTCGTTTTCATCATAATCCAGATTGATTTGTTTATTAGCCTTGGCGCCGTATTCTTTCAGGCGGCCGGCTAAAGACAGGGCATTGCCTTTACCGCTGGACAATTTTGATATTGCCGCCTCATAGTTGCTGCGGGCCGAGCCGAGAGCCTTGTCGATTTTTTGCATATCTTCAACAAAATTTGCCAGTTTGTCATAGAGCGAGCCGCCGACTTCGGCAATTTTTTGCACGTATTTGTTTCGTGTTTCAATCTGCCAGAGATTTTCTACCGTACGCAGAATAGGCAGCAGGGAAGACGGTGTGGTCAGTGCCACGTTTTTTTTGTAAGCATAATCATACAGGCTGTCATCTTTTTTGATAGCTTCCACGAAAGCGCTTTCAATCGGGATAAAAATAACAACGTAGTCCAAGGCTTCTTCTTTGAGCAGTTTCTGATATTCCTTGCCGGACAGTTCGTCAATATGGTTGCGGATACACTGGATATGCCGCTGGAGTGCGGCATTTTTTTCGGTTTCATCTTCGGTGTTGACATAGGTAACATAGTCATTCATGGAAACTTTTGAATCAACAATCACGCTGCGGTTGTTCGGCAGGCGGACAACTACATCGGGCCGCAGATTTTGATTGTTTTCGTTTTTGAAATTCTCTTGTGTGAAATAATCAATATTTTTTTGCAGACCGGAGACTTCCAGAAGCCGGTTCAGTTCAATTTCCCCCCAGTCTCCCTGCATTTTCTTGCTGCCGCGCAGGGCATTGGTCAGGTTTTGCGCTTCCCGGCTCAAAGACTGGTTCAGATTTAAAAGGTTTTTGAATTGTTCGTCAAAACTGGATTTATTTTTAATACTCTCGTTATTAGCCTTGCAGACCTCTTCTTTAAAAGCTTTGAGCTGGTCGCGGAAAGGAGACAGTACGGTACTCAGAACCTGACTTTGTGTTTCATTGAGCCGGCGGGATTGATTTGACAGGATTTCATTTGAAATGTCACGAAATTTAAGTGTCAGTTCTTTTTTGCTGTCCTCAATATATTGCATTTTTTCTTCCATAAACTTTTTCTGGGAACTGAGCATGGTTTTAAGCTGGGCATTTTCAGACGCCAGCCGGAAATTTTCATCATCAGCCTGTTGTTTATGACGGGCCGTATCACCGAGTTGACGTTCCAATTCGTCGTTCAGTACCTGTACGCGGGTATTTTTGTTAATAAAAACAATCAGGGTAATTCCGCAGAAAAGCAGTAAAACCGCCAGAGTAATAATTCCGTAGAGCATTTGCAATCCTAAAAAATAAAAACAACATATAGCGAGTATAAAAGTTTCCTCAGTGTTTGCAACGGCCAAAACAGGGTTATCAACTTTTATCTTTTGTGCAAAAAATATATTCTAGTGGACGAATATTTTTTTTTGCCCTAAATTATAACCGACTAGGGAAATCTCTTTAGAAGGAAAATAAAAATGAATAAAGTGCAAAGTGATTTTTTAAATGATATAAAAGAAGGCAAGGTGGCCGTTACGGTTTTTTTGATTAACGGCGTAAAGCTTCAGGGAATTATTACCCAGCATGACGAAGAAAGTCTTTTATTGCGTCGTGACGGACATACCCAGCTGGTTTACAAGCATGCGGTTTCAACCATTATGCCGAGCGTAGCTGTCGATATTGCCGAAGAATAGACTGCCCTTGATAGAAGTCGAACAAAATAAAAATTTTAATGCAGCCGTGGTATGTCCGGATATTATGGGGCAGCCGTCTGCTTTGTCGGCCGAAAGCCGTTTGGCGGAAGCAGAAGGTTTGGCGCTGGCTATCCGGCTCAATGTTGTCTGTAAAGAAATTCTGAAAATCAGGGAGATTAAGCCTTCCGCTTATTTCAGCAAAGGTTTTTTGGAGCGGTTCAAACCGGTTATTGCCGAAAAAGAAATAGATTTGTTGATTGTGGATACGCGCTTGAGTCCGATTCAGCAACGTAATCTGGAACGGGAGCTGAAACTCAAAGTTATAGACCGGACAGCTTTGATTTTGGAGATTTTCGGTGAACGAGCGCAGACAAAGGAAGGTGCTTTACAGGTAGAGCTGGCACATCTGACTTATCAGCGTTCGCGTCTGGTACGCAGTTGGACACACTTGGAACGGCAGCGCGGCGGTGCCGGATTTTTGGGCGGTCCGGGAGAAACTCAGATTGAATTGGACCGCCGTATTATTGACGATAAAATTGTCCGAATCAAAAAAGAGTTGGAAAAAGTGCGTCAGACCCGCAGTATTCAGCGCGGTGCGCGGCAGAAAGTTCCTTATCCCGTAGCCGCACTGGTCGGATATACCAATGCCGGAAAGTCAACGTTATTTAATCATCTGTCAAAAAGTCAGGTTATGGCGGCAGATATGTTGTTCGCTACTTTGGATCCGACCATGCGGAAAATCAGCTTAAGCGGCGGACGGGAAGTGATATTGTCCGATACGGTCGGTTTTATCTCAGATTTGCCGCATGAGTTGGTTATGGCTTTCCGTGCTACATTGGAAGAAGTGGTCAACGCGGATATCATTTTGCATGTACGCGATGTATCTAATCCGGATATGCAGACACAAGGCGCCGATGTATTGGATGTTTTAGCTAATTTGGGGTTAAAAGAAATCAAAACGGCCGATAATTATATTGAAGTATTCAATAAGGCCGATTTATTGACGCCTGATGATTTGATTCATTGGCGTAATAAAACAGAAAAAAAGTCAAATGCCGTACTGGTTTCGGCAGTCAGTGGCGAAGGTTGCGGCCGGCTGCTGGATTTAATCAGGCAGAAACTGGCTCGGGGACATAAATTATGCCAAGTTGAATTTCCTTCGGAAGACGGACAGTTTCAGGCTTGGTTATATCAAAACAGCACAGTGTTAAAACTTGAAAATAATGAATCGACATATACGTTAAATATTAGTATCAGTCCGGAAAATTTAGCACGATTGGAAAAAATATCGGCCACTCGGACAGAAGTTTCTATTAGGAGAGAAAAATGAAAAAAATATTTTGCCTTGTATGGGGAGTGTTGGGACTTGCCGCCTGTGCAACCCAACCGACGGCAGCACGTTATGAAGATGAACTCTCGGCCTGGCTGGGGCAAAGCGAAGAAGCGCTGTATGCCGAGTGGGGATACCCGAATGCAACCTACTCGATAGGAGCGGATGGTTTTATAGCCACCTATATTCAGGTATATAATGAACCTGTTGGTGCAGATACGGAACCTTATGCAGATGAAATGTCATACTCGGCGATGCGGGTTCCGTCATACGGTTTACCTGTGGCTCAGGGCGTATATTACTGCAAAACGTCATTTATTATTCGGAACGGCATTGTAACGGACTATAATTTTAACGGCGATGACTGCGTTCGTTAAAAAATTCCGCAGTAATCTGCAGATAAGACAAAGAGCTATCCGGTTTTAAACGAATAGCGGTTAGTGGATGCCTTTGATAAATTCCCGCAGGGTTTCGCGTGTAACTTTAAATTTTTGTGCAACGGTTGTTTTACTTTGTCCACTGTCCAGCATGGATATAATTGTTTCTTCATGTCCGGAAAGTTTGTGCTTTGAATTTCTGGTACCGGACGGGCGGCCGAGTTTTTTGCCGGTAGCTTTGCGGGCAGCCAGAGCTTCGGCTGTCCGTTGCGAAATCAGGTTGCGTTCGATTTCTGCCGCCAGTCCGAAGGCAAAGGCCAGAACCTTGGACTGAATACCGGCGTCCAGGCGGAAATTATCTTTAATTGTAATAATTGTTGCCTCGGTACTCATGCAGGAGTGGAGTATAGCCATAACTTCCAGCAATTTTCGGCCGAGTCTGGAGATTTCACTGGCAATAACGATGTCTCCGGCCTGAAGTGTTTTGATAAGTTTTCCGAGTTTTCGGCTGTTTATATCTTTGGTTGCACTGATAGTTTCTTCTACCCATCTGTCTATTTTTATATTTTCTTTCCGGCAAAATTTCTGAATTTCATATTTTTGATTTTCGGTAGTTTGTTTATTGGTGCTGACACGAATATATCCGTATATCATAAAAGTCCTCCATTATTAAGTTTTTCTTAATAATGAACGAAAATAAGCGGAAAAAACTAACGTTTTTTGATAACAAGAAAACCCCGATAATGCATCGGGGTTTCGAGGAGTAAAAAATATTTAAGGTAAGTTATTTTTTCAAAGAGATTGAATCAACATCAATTTTTGTATCTTTGAAGATTTCTTTATCAACTTCACCTTTGATTTCAATAATATTTTCCGGTTTAACCGTAATACCGTTCCAGTCATCATTATCAATTTCAATAACAACGGAACCGGAGCTGTCTTTAAATAAGTACTTTTCATGACCGAGACTTTTTACGATACTTCCTTCCAGAACAACCGGTGTTTCATCGGCAAGTTTCAAAGCTTCGGCAACGCTGGATACTTTGAGGCCCGGACCTTCAAATCCGCCGCCCAGATTGCGGGCATAGACCTGGCTGATAAATGCTAATCCGATAATAAAAGCAGTTATTATTTTCTTCATTTTTTTCTCCTTCACTAAACTTGTTTTTCGCAGCCATTATAAAAAATATTTTTAAATAAAAAAGTTTTTTATTTAAGTTGTTCTAATAAACTTTCGGACAGATTGGTAAATAAAACATCCGGTACGATTAAAATCGTTTATGTTTCTTTTCTGTCGTCAGCCTAAAGTTTTTCGTTATAGAACTTAACGAGCTTTTCTGCAGCAGTATTGACATATTCCGGCACATAATAAGTCTGAATGTGTGTGGCATTCGGAATAAGGAATAATTCTTTGTCCTTGGTACCGGAAGCTTTAGCGAAAGCATCCTGAGTCATATAAAGAGAATCTGCTTTTTCGCCGGCAATCATCAGCAGCGGCTGGTTAATCAGTTCTATCTGATTGGTGGCATCCCAAGACATCAAATCCATCAGGCTGCTTTCGGTATATTCAAAGGTAGAGTTTGGATGAGCGTATGTGCGCAGATAATATTGAAAACCCTCGCGATACAGGTCAAAAGGCAGTTTTGCCGCCTGTTCATCGGTAACGCCGGCCATGGAACCGATCAATCTTTCTTTACCGGTTTTAACAGCTTCGGCGCGAGCGGAAATGGCTTTAGCCAAACGATCCTGAATACTGTCTGTTTGTGAGTCCTGATAGCCGTTGCGGCGAACGCGTCCGGTATTAAACATACTCAGTGTCGCGACGGCTTTCAGGCGTTTATCGGATTGAGCCGCTTTGATTGTATAACCGCCTCCGCCGCAAATACCGAGAACACCGATTTTCTCAATATCAACTCCCGGAAATTGTGATATATAGTCAGCCATACCATGGATATCTTCTTCCCGATAAGCCGGTTTGTCGGTATGCCGCGGTTCACCACCGCTGGCTCCTTGATAAGAGGCATCGGCAACCAGAGTAATATAGCCGTTTTCAGCCAGACACTGGGCATAAAGACCGGCAACCTGTTCTTTAACACCGCCGTTTGGATGGGCAACGATAACGGCCGGATATTTTTTTGCCGCATCGTAACCGGCGGGTGTATAAATATTGGCGGCAATATCTAAACCATGCAGTTTATAGGTCACCGGAGGAATGTTGACTTTTCCGGCAACATTTTCGGTCAGGGCACCGTCGTAACCTAAACCGACGGGATTTTTCTC
>JAUNIW010000050.1 GCA_030523245.1 Pseudomonadota bacterium | reverse complement strand
GGTAATATTGGAACTGCGAGGATTAAACTGCTTTCCCAGACGATAAATATGCTCTAAATGTTTTCTTTGCTCATTGGAAAAATTTTTAAGTGCCGGCTCATCCATTTCACCCACTCTGTAAACAGAACCATAATCTTTTTTCTTTGAGACTAAGGCATCCAAAAGCGGCAGATTTTCGGATAACGGACGTCCTTCCAGCTGACTGTAAATAAATTCATACATACTGCTGGAGAAATTACCTGTTTCATTTCCCGAATAATCATGAACAGCTGCTACCACTCTCGGATAAGAACCGGCTTCATCTATCGCATCAACCACCAAATCTCTGCTTTTGACAGACTGACGGATAACCCCTCCCAGATACTCTTGTGCATTATCATTCAGTAAAATATTTTTACCGTTTTCGTCTTTGGTAATATCAGCAAAAGAGATGTCCTCGTCAATTCTGACCTGTCTGTCTTTTTCATTATATGGTAAAAACCAGTGGATATAATCCCTGTAATCAACAGAAGTCAAAAACTTTTTAAAATCTGACAAATTCTCTCTGGTAATTATGGAAATAAACTTACCGTCAGCATCTTTGAAATAAACATCCATGAAAAATCTCCTTGCATAGCTGAAATGGGCTAAAATTTATAACCAATATATCATAGTCAAAAAATTTTGTCAATTTATCCTTTAAAATTTTTGGCAAACCTCAAAAAAGCGCTCCTGTCGGCATATTGGCCAGCTCTATAACGGTAACACCTTTATTTTTTGCTCTTTTGCAAACTTCAAAAGCCCTGCCCTGATATTGATTATATGCAACAATAAAATCCGTATTTTCGACAATCCAGTTATTTCTGTGTACAATACACCACCTTTTACAACCAACCGCCGATTTATCCGGTAAAACAAAATCATCATATTTCCGGCAGCCTTCATTAACCTCCCGCATATTGGAAACAACCAGAATAATCTTAATATCCGGCTTATCTTTTTGTATTTGCAAAACAGCATTATACGCGTCATTTTCATAAGCCCCCTTCTGTCCGACATAAAAAGTATCTACGCCTCTTTCTTCAATAAGCCGGACAATCACTTCTTTGAGCTGCGCTACAACGGTACTTCTGCTCCATTGGTAATCATTTCCGAAAAAAGCACATGATTTAGTCATCAGACGTGCTTTCCGGTTTCGACGCATTTTGTACGCTGGATAAAGTTTTCATAGTGAACATCCTTTCGTCACAGTTAAACAAAACCCACCGGAAAGGTGGGCGGATGTTCAGAAACCGTTAAAATAAACAACAACGGCTCGGCTTATTCGGCCAAGACCTTATTTAGCCGACATCCGTCCGAGACAGAAATCGGCATATATTTTTAAGTCGCTATGCAAAACGACTGTTTATTTTAAGGGGTTTCTGACGCCCCGAATATGTATGATACATATCCAGAATAACTATAAAAGAAAATGGTTAAATAAACCTGAATCTTGAGCCGATGAAGCACCGGATAAATCCGTTGTTAACGTTTTCTTGTTGAACATCCTTCCGCTACAGTTAAACAAAAAACCCACCGAAAAGGCGGGCGGATGTTCAGAAACCGTAATACACTAGACGGCTCGGCTTATTCGGCCAAGACCTTATTCAGCCGACATCCGTCCGAGACAGAGATCGGCATATATTTTTAAGTCGCTATGCAAAACGACTAGTGTAGTAAGGGTTTCTGACGCCCCGGATATGTAAATACATATTCAGAATAACTATAGAGGAAAATGGTTAAATAAACCTAAATATGAAACAGCTGATTTGGCAAAAAACGAGTCATTTTCATAATAAAAAAAACAGCCTCGTTCAGAAGCTGTTTCTTTATGTATGCCTCTTACCTTTTCAAGATAAGGTCGTTCCAGTCGTCATGTCGATAGACGTTCTCAACCAACTCACTCTTAACAATAAGCCGAACAGGAAGGTGATGCTCGGACAAAGCCCAAAAAGATTTCACCTTAAGCGGCTCATCTCCGGCTTTTTCACGTAACTGAGAAACTTTATCCCAATTGGACAGGAGCAGACTGCATTCATTTAAATTTAATAACTTTCCGCCATAACGCGAGATATAATCCGAAAGATGCGGCAAATTTAAACACTGTTTTACTCTGCTGTGTATCACCAGCTCGGGACTGATACGGTAACCGATGATGCGTCCGTTCTCCGGCAGATAGTCCGAACTCTCCTTCAGGTTTTCGTAAACATAACGGGGTTCGGTGTAATCCTCCACTCTTGCCGGAAGCTCTCCGTCCCAAAGCGGTTCACCGGCCGGACCGCCGTAACATTCGGATGAAGCAGACAATTCCTTACGCGTCTGTTTGCGGCTATGCGCAATATTCCGGACGCATAAAATAACAATTACGACAAAACCCGTCAATGAACCAATAAACATTATTGCAAATAAATTCATAAAAATACCGGAATATTTATAGAGGCTTTTCTGACCGGATCCTCTCGTTAACATAATAATTGATAATTGACCTTGTTATACCATTTTTTTGCAAAAATTCAATATTTATTTTGGCCGCCGGCCTCATAAAAAAAGACCATTTCCTGAAATTTACAGATTATAAAAAAACGTCAAGGCTCTTTCCTTGACGTTTTTTTACTTTTGCCTTTCAGCAAATCCCTAAACTAATCAAACGGCAAGATGGGCTGCCCGGGGGTTGCCTCCACCTTGCCTGTTTCTTTATTAAATACAATGCCGGCTCCGGAACGGGGCAAAGAACCGGGATGTTTTTGTTCATATCGTAAAGCCTTACATTTGTAATACAGCTCTATTAACCTCTTTACGCAGTGGACTGCAAAAAAAGCCAGAAGAACAATAAGCCCCACACTAAACACAAATTTAACCATACTCAATAATATTAAAAATTATAAAATCTATCAGGTAATATGATAATATAGTATTTTTTATAATGCAATATAAGAGTTTCTAAAACATAAAAAAAGAGTCCTGATTTCTCAGAACTCTTCCAAATTTAGATTTTAACCGTAATAATCGGCCGAACAAACCCGAGATTAAGCTTCGCTATGCACGAACTATGACCATCCTCCATCCAGAACGCCATCGCATGGTAATGGGATTTCTCGGTAGAGGTCCAGTAACAAGACCAGTCTGAAAACACATCCGCATGCAATGCCTTTAAAGACTTAATTATTGCGACTTTGTTCGCATACAGTTTTTCAAGCTCACACAAAGAGGGCAAAAACGCCTCACCTTGCTGCACACCATCTTCGGCATAGTCATAACACTTCTGTGCTGCATATGCCTTTCTTCCGTACTTATTGGCAAATTCCAAGATTTTTCGGGTCGCTTCCTTGCCGTTCGTGATGATTTGAGGTTCCTCAACAAAAGCATCACAATTAATCCAACCACCAGCCAGATTCCTGAGGCAAACGGCATAAGCCATTCCATCCTCGATATATCCTATAACCGCCTTAATTTGATAACCCGGAATAATACTGGAAGAAATTTCTCCGGCAGCATAAACATACATACCCGGATGAATCCCAAACTGATCTAAACTTTCCATAATGATAGAATTTAAAATAATACATTTAACGGATAAATTTTACCATATTCCGATAAAAGATGCAATACCCTTCTTTTCGTAGACACCGTTATGATGTATTGCTCCGGCGTATTATCTTCTATAATCCGATAAAAATCAAAAATCCGAACAAGACAAGCGCATAAAACCACCTATGCTATCTCCGGTTTCCGGTATGTATCCGGCAGCTGTTTTTATCGAAAGAATTTTTCTCTCATAAAAGAAAATTTTTCTACGGCCAAAACATTTGCATTATATTGATAACCGTCAATACAATCTGAAGGAAGTAAAGCTAATAATTGATCTGAATAAAGATTTGTCTGAACTTTTTCATCCAAAGAAGGATTTACTCTGATCAGAGTATGTGAATTTTTTTCAATACTAAGCGCCAATGCCGAAAAATAAAGTTTTGTTTTACCGTTCTTTTCGAGATACTCTTGCTGATTTACCCTGAACAGGGGATCAAAGGCAATAAAACTCGCACCAAAATCAAAATCTGTCAGTTCAAACCGCAGATATTCCAGTTCGTCATCTTCGCTCGCTATTTTTTCCTTGATACAAACATTTTGTGGTAAGCCGGAAAATACGGGAGTTATGTATGAAAATTCATTTCGTTTCGGGCGCATATCAACTCTGGCTAACAACTCAATCGGATTAAGATGAGATTTTTTGGTAAAAAATTTTAAAAGACTAAATTCTTTATGCCGATATCTAAAAAAAACAACGGATACCTCATTCTCTTGAAATACGGCAATTGTTTTTCCTTTCCATATAGCTGCTACTATCATTTTACCCAATGCCGAACCTTCACGGTAAAACATAGCATCCAGCACATCTCCGAGATATAAATGATCAAACGAAGTAAAATCTTTCTCTTTTTTAATTTCTTGAGTCATAAAGCCTCTGGGTAATTTATTCTGTCACTTGAATATACATAATAATTATATAGAACATAATTTATTAAGAATTTGCAAATAGTTACAAATCAAAATAACTCTGTTAATTAACCGTTTCTGCGGTATTTCGATAAATCGATATACGTGATAAGAAAAAAGTCTTACATCCGTAAAGATGTAAGACTTTTTTGTCCTAAAGGACTTAGCATGCAAGTACTTTAGGCGGTTCAAAAGACGCATCAGCGACTTTGACTGGCTCTCCACACGGAAGTTCGTAAAACTTGGTTCCACAGGCGCGGAAATATCCAAGGACACGATAACTTGACAGTCTTCCGTCATTTCCCCACCATACGATATAGTTACATCCGTAACAATCGTCAGGATTGGTAATGTTAATCATCGGAGTAGTCAAAAACTCAAGACCGCCCCAAAGAACACCGAACACGTTAACGTCCGAATAAACCCACTGGGAAACCGCATCTGACTTAGGTACGTAAAGATCGTAATCGAACTCTGAGTGATCAAAACGATACTTCTCCTCCAAAACTTTTTTAGGAATGGCATAGAACTCGTTCTTCACCACATTCTGAGCAGCAACACTGTTCTCATCCAGTTCAACGGAATGCTCCTCATACCCATCAATCACTGTGCGGATTGTTTCACCGGGCTTTACATTCTTCCATACGCGGATAGGCTCTTGCTTCACAGCAAAATACACACCGTGCTTCTTCGCCATTTTCTTGGCATGGGCATAGAAATCTATAAAATGATATTCTACACCAATCTCGTTATAGAGAACCTCTGGCATTGGAACTTCTACACCATCAACGACAGCAACAGCTTTGTTGTCAATGACGGTAATATAGTTACCGGAAAACGTTGCAGACTCAGATGCGTTAATCTTTGTGAAAACTGTACCCTCCGCTGTGCGGAAAACATTATTAAATGTCGTCATAATTAAAAAGTTAAAAGTTAATTTCAAAAATAAAAACATTCTACTATTTGAAAAAGTAACAATAACTATAAAATGAAGAAAAACTTCAAATTACAACTATGAAACATTTTACTTAATAATAGAACACGATAATTTTTATACTCTTTCAGTATATCTCAAAATTAAGAGAGAAGCAATATTAAATTATTTTTTTAGACACAGCCCTTAATTGGAGCATTATCATGTTATATACCTGAAATCAACGCATTGCCGCAAGTAATCCGGTCTTGATCTTCTTCATGACTGGGAACAAAAACAATAACATCCCACCCCATTTGAACAAGAGGCCTTTCAAACTGACGGTAGACGTCATAATCATCATAACTTGTTGTTACATCAAACCCGTTTTGTATTGCCGAGTGTGTTTCATGAACAGGCGTGATTTTCACAATAAATTTCTGCAAAGAAAACAAATTCGTCAGAACTTTAGCATCTAAAATTGTATCTTTTGTTACGGCAAAATTTAATGTATATTTACGTCCGACCGGCATAGGCAGCTTTTTTGCCAATTCTGAAATTTCAGCCAATGACAAGCTTTTATTATTAAATTGAAAATTTCGTTGTTTGTCATCGGTTGAGTTAATGCTGAACTGCAAACCTGCTTCGCCCTGATAATCCAGATTTTTTATGCTGCACCAAGATAAAATAAATTCTTCCAGAGCCGTATTTTTCTTTGGAAGCATGGTAGAAACAACCGGATGAATGGTTTTGGCGGTTATATACTTTCCCACCAAATCTCTCAGTTCATCTTGTGTAAAAACCAGAATATTTTCATTAAATGTCGGTTCGCCCATACGGGCAAAATGAACATTAAAGCGATCCGTGTGATTAACCGTTTCATTTTGTAAAATCGTCTCAATTTGATAACGCAAATCATCAAGCGTTGCATTGCCGTAAAAACCATATTTAGGACAATCACAAAATTGGCAATTCATCGGGCATCCTTTTTGACTGCTGATTGTAGCCACCCATTTTTTAACTAAATCGACAGGACGGTGCAAAACCCCGTTAATTTCCTGATAAAGTCCAAGAAAATCGGCCTTAATATTATTTTCTTTTCCATAATCGCCAACAGTTAAAAACTCTAAACGCCGGTCTTTATTGACATAAATTTTACCTGTATGTGTAGCTACAGTTCGCATAATAAAACTCCCAGACTCAATTTAACTCATAATAATTTCCAAATATAATAAAAGCAATATTTTTGTTACAGATTGAAAAACAAAGATTTTTTTATAAACGAGTTTCTAAAAATTTCCCCAAACGCCACTTTCCAAAAATGAACATTCGAACTCGCTGAAAGCCTTGGAAAATAAAGAAAAACGGCAGGTTTTTATACCTACCGTTTGCATTGGTGATGCTTAACTCACAGTTTCCGAGCTATTTTCTATATTTATTTCTGATGTTTCAGCCATTTTATCCAAATTTATAATATCAGAAAAATTATCTTTAATATACTGAGCTCCGTCATTTTGATCAACATCTAAATCTAATGATTGTTTCAAATTTTTATAACTATAAGTATTTTGATCTAAAATATCTCCCCACCGTTTTACATATACTTTCTTTAATGGGTCTTCTTCAGAATATTTTAATAACCCAGTCTTTTTATCCTTAATCTCACCTGTTTGAATATTCGCATCAATTTCAGACGAAATAACTAAAAAATCGATTCTCCAATTAGCAAATTCAGAACAATCCTTTACAATATCATAATAATCCTTTATTTGTTGAACCTCTTTTTTACCAATTGAAACTTTAGGCCTTTTAAGCTCAACAATTAAAGCCCATTGCTGTTGTCCATAAAATTGTTTAGATGTAAAAAATAAATCAGGTATTCTATCTCCACCTTCTATTTCATATTCTCCGCAAAAATCTTTAATACTTTTGCGAATTTCAGATATTGTATTATTAAAAGTTTTATCTGATGCCATTAAATTATACTCTTCTCCAAAAATCCAAGTTTCCCTAGCAACCATCTTATGTAATTGGGAACGCTCCTTCACTTTTTTTGACACATCTCCATAAACCAACATTCTTAAAGCTTCTAAAAACTTCAAACGATTAGAAACCATTGTAGAAGTCTTAATAATATTTGATAAATCTGTTTCATCTAATAAATTTGAAAATTCCCCAGTTTCTTCAGCTGTCAGATTTAGCAATTTTTGCAATATTTTAGCAAAATGTTCAGGTTCTCTTTCCAGTAAAACCTTAACTGTTGTCACAATAAACTG
>JAUNIW010000009.1 GCA_030523245.1 Pseudomonadota bacterium | reverse complement strand
CGCTTTATTAAAATAAATATCTTTTCGGTAAAAACAGCCTTCCGAATCGCAGGACAGGTTTATCTCGGAAGTATCTGTCGTTTTACCTTCAAATACGTCTTTCAGTTTTTCTTTTTGCTCTTTATTAAGTACCGGCATTTTAAAATTATCCCGCCAGACTGACGCTGTCCATTTATCTGTTTTTTGCGGCAGCAGAACCAATTCTCCTTTCTGATTCTTTACGGCTATTCCGGCACCGTTTGGTGCAAACACGACGTCGGGAACGCCGACAAAGAACAACGGTATCAGTCCAATTATTACTGGCAGCAACCCCCATAAGCGCCAGCGTCTCTGCCACACGCAAAGCCAATAGGCGCCGCAGACAATCAGTGCAAATCCCCAAAAAGGCAGGGCATCAATATAAACAACACTTTGCGGCAGGGCTGATACAAATCCGGTTATCTTATTCAGCCAGCCGATACCGCACGCCAGCGCTTTGAGCGGATAAACAGCCAGTCCGAAAGGAAGCGAAGCCAGACAGAGTAAAACAAGCGGCATCAGATACAGACCGATAAGCGGTCCGGCTAATAAATTCGTCAGACTGGTATAAATCGAAACACGATGAAAATGATAAATTGCAAAAGGCATTGTTGCCATACTCGCCACAAAATCACATATTACGATTCCGGCTAAATAAAAGAAAATCTTACGCACAAAGCCGCTGTTTGTACTCCATTTTGCCACTGTGCCGGAAAATTTCTCGTAAAAAGCAATTAAAGCAACCACGGCGGCAAAGGACATCTGAAAACTTACCGATGCCAAAGCCTGAGGAGATATCAGCAATAAAACAAATCCGGCGAAACAAACCATCCGTATAGAAATAGCCTGCCGGTTAAAAATAACACCCAGCAGAACCACCGTCGTCATAATAAATGCCCGCTCGGCCGGCACGGCCATACCGGAGATTAACAAATACATCACACTGAACAGAATCGCTCCGCAGGCCGCAAGTTTTTTTGCTTCAAAACGCAGGGCAAACCACGGCACCAACGCAGCCAAAAAGCGCAAAACAAAAAATACCAGTCCGGCAATTGTCCCCAAATGCAATCCCGACACCGATAAAAAATGCGCCAAACCAGAATTACGATAATTATCAATAATCTGCTGCGGAATATGGCTCTGGTCACCGATTAAAATCGCGTCAGCCACCCCCGCCTCGTCTTTAGGCATAAGACGGGCAATATCATCCGTTATTTCTTTACGCAGCTCATTCAGATGCACCTTAAATGTCGGCGCTTCATTTCGGGCGCAGTCAATTTGGAAAACTTCACTATTGGCATAGCCTATGCCGCTGATTTCGTCATAAAAATATTTCCGGTTAAGCTGAAACCCGTCCACTACGGGAAACGGTGACGGCGGGAAAACGGTGCCGACCAACTCCACACATTGCCCTATTTTCAGCTTTTCAGCATAATCTCCCATCAGAGTTAACCGGTATCTGCCTGAAAGCGGTTTATCAAAATCGGCAACATTATCCAGCAGCAAACGCATCCGCCCGTCCCGATTGAAAGATATTTCCGTAATCCGGCCGCGCATATATTGTGTAATTTCCGGTGTAAATCTGACCTTTCGGCTTTTGGAAAGAGTCTGCATCTGAATATTGATAAAACCAAACTCAATAAGCAGTATACCTAAAAAAAGCAAATTCAGATTTTTGTGCCTCAGCAAATAATAAAGCAGCAGCGTTGCTTCCAAAACACCCAGACTCCACCAGTAATTCGGTTCAAACGGCAGACGTAAATAGACGGCTATACCCAGACCGAATAAGAAAGGAACCCATGCCAGCCAGCGGTTCTGTTCTGCCAGAAAATTGTCTTTCAGATATCTCAGCGTGTTTTGCAAAAAATTCATTTTTTAAAAGATTTGACGGCTTTTATAATTTCTTCTGCCGCATTATCACTCGGCGTTGTCTGCCCCATACCCAGCAGTTTTCTGACCTTTTCAAATCCCTCCATCTGCCGGTTGTAAATCGGCTTATGTTTCATAAACTGCTCAATATAGTACATCATTTTTTCTACCGTGCAATCCTGTTGTAACAACTCGGGTACAACTTCTTTGCCCAGTAAAATATTGCTCAGATTTACAAATTGGATATGGATAAAATGACGTACCAGCCATTCCGTCAGTTTAGGCACTTTGTAAGCAATTACATGCGGCACGTCTACAATTGCCAGTTCAAGCGCCACCGTACCGGATGCGGCAACAGCCATGTCACCGCTTTTAAAAGCGTCATGGCGTTCGCGAGTTCCTTCTACGACTTCAACCGGCAGACCGGACCTGCCAACCATTTCCCTGACCTGCTCTGATACCGTGCTGACTGTCGGAATCACAAATGAAAAATCATTATAGCGTTCATGCAGCTGTTTGACCACTTCCAAAAATGTCGGCAGCAAACGTTCCACTTCATTATGGCGGGACCCCGGCAATACCAGCAGCAGACGATTATCTTCCGGAATATGGTGGCGTTTTTTGAAATCCCCTCTGATACCGTTAACAACCTCGCTTTCGATAACCGGATGCCCCACAAAAACAGTTTGCAGATTATACGGCAGAAAATAACGTGGTTCTTGCGGAAACAGCGTCAACAACAAATCAATATATTTGTACATGGTACGCGCCCGTTTCTTTTTCCACGCCCATACCTGCGGCGCAACATAATGTACCTGCGGAATCCCCATTTTGAGCCGGCGCAGTTTTTTGTGCACACGCGCCGAAAAACTCCAGCTGTCGATTGTTACCACCACATCCGGCCGGACTTTTTGAATATCGGCCACCGTTTCACTGATACGGCGCAGCACCCGCGGAATACTGGGAATAACCTCAGCCAGCCCCATAACAGCCAAATCACTTATATTGAACAGAGAATCCAACCCCTCGTTTTTCATACCATCTCCGCCGATACCGTAAAACTCGGCCTTTTTATCCTTACGGCGCAAGGCCTGCATTAAACGTGCACCCAACGCATCTCCGGACGGTTCTCCGGAAATTAAATAGTATTTCATTCTTCATTCTCCTGCGGAACAATTCCTTTTATAAACATTCCGTATTTATCAGCCAAACGCACGACTTCTTCTTCATCAACCATTAACGCATTGCCGGCATGAACAGCCAGACCACGGAATCCGGCTTTATGCAGATTTTCTATTGTACGCGTACCGATGGCCGGCAAATCAATACGCACATCCTGTTGCGGCTTACGCAGCTTTACCAAAATTCCGGCGGCTCCTTTGCGTTGATAAGAACCGCAGCGGCTGACCAGTTCATCCGTACCTTCAATACCTTCAACGCCCAAAACCAAACCCTGCTGCACAATCACAGACTGACCGACATCCAGCTGCCCCAGCGCCAGAGCAACTTCCACGCCGCGTCTGATATCCGACTCGGCTTGTTTATCCGGCTTACGTTTTGTCAGAATACCTTCGCGCGCCAAAAGCTCCGGCATAACTTCATGAATACCGACAACCCGCATATTTTCTGTTTCGATTTCTTTTATCAGCGCCCGCAAAATACCATCGTCACCCAAAGCCTTCATACCGATTTTGGCAAAAAAGGCGGCTGTCCGCAAATCCGGCACCAATTCGGCTAAAGTCGGCCGGTGAATCGTGCCAATCATCACAACTTCTTCTATTCCCTCATCGGCAAAAGTTTTGAACCCCGTACCGGCCTGTCCGATACGAATCCATTTATGCGGAATATTCGGTGTAAATACGGCTTTATCGGCGTTTCCTTCGATTGCCAGCACAAAAAAATCCCGCCCCGTATCCAGACAATGGTCAATCAACAGCTGCGGCAGTTTGGTACCACCGGCAATAATTCCTAATTTCTTTTGAGATTCTTCCATTTTCACAACTCTGTTGGATTACTTTTTTTAGATATTAACAAACAAAACGGCAAATACAACATTTTTTTTCTATATTTCATCTTGACAAAAAATGTGAAAAATGCTATTTATATAAATGTAATTTTATTATTAATTTAAACTTTATCATTATGAATAACATGTTTGTAGCTAGTGATGTTAATAACGCTCGTATCATTCTTTCTGACTTGCACGCTCTTGAGCGCCCGCTTACGAAAGAAGAAAAGATAATGGGACGCCGTGCGGCTCAGGTTGTTTCTGAATATAGAAAAGCAGAAACAATTGCCTCTGCAGAAAGACTCCACGAAACGGAGTTAAACGCGATGCTCAGACTCGGTTACTCCAAACAGGATGCCGAGGAAGAACTTCGAATTGCTGCTCAGCGTCGGTATGAAGCTGCCGGATTCGGCCGTTCAAAGCGCTGCCGCTTTGTTCGACTGAAAAACAACTAACTAGCCTTTAACCCGTCATATGTTTAATATGGCGGGTTATTTTTATCCTGATAAACAACTTTTATTTATTTCACGATTAACGAAAAAATAATTATTGACAAAACACACAAAAAATGGTATAAGTAATTTGTTTTTAGATTATTTTAATATTTTTATATGATGTACAACACTTTGAACAAGGATTGTAAGGTCGTATGTCTGGTTCGGATAGCTCAATGGTGTCCTTTCCACAAACGGCCGCGAATCTGGGAATATGATAACCCAGCTGTTTTAAACGTAACTCCTTGTGTCAAACAAGGAAGTACGTATGTAGATTTACGTACACGGGAAGAGACGGAACCCAGTCAGGACATGGAAGTATGGCCTGTTTTCACCGGAACGGTTTTTAACTATAAAGATGGCGAAAGCTTGTTGCTTTCCAGAATGATAGCCGACCGAAAACTCGTGGTTCTCAGTCTTAAGAAGGATGAATTCAAAAAAAATCCTCTTTCCATGGTTGAACGTACAGTAAAATAAAAATAAGCCGCTTTTTGGGAAAAGCGGCTTATTTTTTTATTGAACATTATTTTATTGAATTAAGAGCCTTCCATTCAAACCATTTGGCAATTTTCAAAAAACGAAAATAAGCATAAGTCATCGCCATCCAAAAACCACAGGTACCATACAGAAAATAGCATTTTTTGAAATAATAAATCAAAAACTGACGCGGAAATTCCGTATACAAACGCAGACGCGTATAACTTCTGCCCTGTTCCACCGCTGTTTTTACCAGTTCGTCCGTATACATATTCAGTTTAAACCAAGTCTGGGTCAGAGAAATATACGAATAATGAAAAACTTTGGCCTGCAGCTGTTCCACAACAGCATCCGGCCCCGCGACAACTCTGTCATTCGTCAAATCATCCGGCATATTGGATTTTTTACGGTTATATAAACGTATCTGATTATAGGTTTTGGCAAAAAGGCGCGGCTTTTTATCTCCCGGCAGCATATCACAAATTTTGAGCCGGTACGCATCAGCCGTCGGCTTTTTCATTTTTGCCTTGATTTCGGTAATCAGCTCCGGCGAAAGAACTTCATCGGCATCCAGCGATAAAACCCAGTCATTATGACAAAGCTCCTGCCCGTAATGCTTCTGCGCAGAAATGTTTTTCCATTTGTGAAACAAAAAAACAGCACCGTATTTCTCGGCAATTTTTTGCGTTTTGTCCGTACTGCCGCTGTCTATCACAAAAATTTCATCAGCTACTTTTTTGAGCGCCTGTAATGTCTTACCCAAGCGTTTTTCTTCATTTAATGTAACAATATACGCCGATAATTTTACCATTTATTCAAACCTTTCTTGAAAAGATTAAAATAATTTTACGACCCGTGCAATAAAAAAAAGTCTCCAATCTGAAAAACTGGGGACTTTTTTGCTGATACATAGCAGCTTAAAATTCTTTAAGAACTTCGGCACTCTCGGCAGCATGGTCAATATTAACCATGGCAATCGTGTTATAGCCGCAGTCAACATGCACAACTTCACCTGTTACGGCTGCGCCCAAATCGGACAGCAGGCTGACAGCCATATTACCGACTTCGGTCTGATGAACATTACGTTGCAGCGGTGCATTCAATTCATTCCAGCGTAAAATTGTGCGGAAATCACCAATACCGGAAGCAGCCAGCGTTTTAATCGGACCGGAAGAAATAGCATTGACGCGGACACCTTGTTTACCCATATCAACGGCCGCATAACGTACCGAAGCTTCCAAAGCCGCTTTAGCCACACCCATAATATTATAGTTTGGCAAAACGCGTTCCGAACCAAGATAGGTCAGTGTCAGGATAGAACCGCCTTCGTTCATAATCGGTGAAGCACAACGGCAGGCTTCCAAGAAAGAATAGCAGGAAATATGCATGGTCATCTTGAAATTATCCAGAGTTGTATCTATCGTCCGGCCGCGAAGCTGGTCTTTATCCGAAAAAGCAATCGCATGAACAACAAAATCAATCTTTCCCCATTTTTCACCCAGTTCTTTGAAGCAAGCTTCAACCGAGGCGGAATCTGACACATCACATTTTATCAACAGCGGATTATTCAACTGTTCAGCCAAAGGCTTAACTCTTTTTTCCAGCATTTCATTCTGATATGAAATTGCAATTTGCGCTCCATGGGCATTCAGCGCCTGAGCAATACCCCAAGCAATTGATTTGTCATTGGCAAGTCCCATAATCAGGCCTTTTTTGCCGGCCATAAGTTGTTCAATAGCCATTTTTTAGTTCCTTTTTCAATTTTGTTCTAGACTACTTTCCTTTTTGAAAGTAAGTTACTAGAGAGATAGTTATACAAATTTATCAGCTTTGTAAATATTTTTTTGAAAGTTGTAACATGGCAAACGCATTTAATATGGCAAAATTATCTAAACTCAGTCGTCTGTTTTTTAAATATCTACGCTTGCGCACCAAAGATGTTATGATTCTGCGCGTAGCGGCCGCGCTCAGTTATACAACACTGATAGCCGTTGTTCCCCTGATTGTTATTGCACTGGCTATTTTTGCGGCCTTTCCGGTTTTTGAAGATGTCCGCGCTCAGGTACAAAGTTCTCTCATCGAATATTTTGTGCCGAATATCGAGCAAAATATTCAGAACTACATTATGCAATTTGTTGCTGCCGCCAGTAAACTGACAACACTCGGCGTTTTGGGCATTGCCGTCACGGCCATTCTTTTGTTATCCACTATTGAAAACAGTTTCAACTTTATTTTCAAAGTCAAAAAACACCGCAGTATTGCCACTAAAATCACACTCTACTGGACAATCATTACCCTGTGTCCGTTATTGGTCGGCACGGCATTTTCGCTCAAAGGTTATCTGCTGACCCTGCAGTATTTTCATCCCGAGCACTTTATGGGCTATAACTTTTTTATGACATTTATTGTTCCAAACCTGATTACGTTTATTTTCCTCTGGTTGTCTTACGTCATTGTGCCTAACAAAAAAATCCGGCCGTCCAGCGCATTTGCCGGTGCTTGTGCCACACTTATCCTGACTTTGATGCTGCGCATCGGTTTCGGTTATTTTCTGATATTGAACGTAACCTATCGTACCCTGTACGGCGCTTTGGCAACCGTGCCGATTGTCCTGATTTGGATGTACTCGTGGTGGACAATTGTCCTCTGGGGTGCGGTGATTACTGCCACCATAGAAGAATTTCGCAACCGCAAAAGCCTGTGGAAATAAAATCAGCGCAAATATTTATGATTTTGCAGAAAGCCGGTAAATCGTGATAAAAACGGTTCTTTGAAATCATTATCAACACATATCCACTCGAATAATTCAATCAACCGCGGCGTTACTTTCAGCGAATCGCAAAAATCTATGGCATACTGATAGTTGATATCGTAATACCACGACAAATAGCCTGCCATTCTGTCAGCCGGCGTTGCTTCATCCCAGCGCGGCAGAGTTGTATACTTATCCATATCTTCACGTACCGGCGACGAAATATGGCCGTCTGCCGAAGGATCCACCGTTTTCTTTCCAAAGAAAAGATAGCGCATATTTTTTTCATAGGCCAACATACGCAGATTGGCAATTTTATCGGCGTCACGGATAATAAAACAGATTCTTTCTACCTCCTGCCGTAAATCGGCATTCCCGATATTTTTATAGGCCTCATCGTCATAAAGAGCTTCTATAACATGACCGTGATGTTTTATCGGCAGCCAAATTCTGATATCTGAAAATTCCGATATGTTCCGTAAAAATTCCGCACCGGCAACGCCATGATCTATCCGGCGCTTGTACAGGCATTTTTGTTCTATTTCCGCGAATCGGCAAATATCGTGCAGCAATACCGCCGATTTAACCATTTCAATATATGAAGAATCTTTATTTTTCAGCCATTCAACCCGAGGAATAATATAATTTCCGGCACCCATAACCTGAAAAGAATGACGCCTTTTTTCCTGCGCATACCCCACAAAAAATTTATCATGCGCTATTTTACGCAAACATTCGTCCGATGTTTCCTTCAGCAGTTTATACGCGTCTTCAAGCATGGCTTTTCTCCTTTAGTTTTTACATAGCACTTTTTTTGACGATAACATTATTTTTTCATAATTATTCACAAAAACGTAAAAAGTTCTTGCCAATAGAACAAAATTAGAACAATATACATTTCAGCGGATAAATTTAGACTTGTGTTGAGTTTTTTAGCAAAATGCGGGATAAATATTTTAGATTAACAATTTGAGGATAATGACACATGGAAAAAGATAAAGCGTTAGATGCCGCCCTGAGCCAGATTGAACGGGCATTCGGCAAAGGTTCGATTATGCGCCTCGGACAGAGTACCAATATTGATATCGAAGCTATTCCTACCGGTTCACTGGGAATTGATATTGCTTTGGGAATCGGCGGTTTGCCGAAAGGCCGCATTATTGAAATTTACGGACCGGAAAGCTCCGGTAAAACAACTTTGGCTTTAAGCGTTATTGCTCAGGCTCAAAAACGCAACGGCACTTGTGCTTTTATTGATGCAGAACATGCTCTCGACCCGTCCTATGCCAAAAAAATCGGCGTAGATATAGAAAATCTTCTTGTTTCCCAGCCGGATTCCGGCGAACAGGCTTTGGAAATTGCCGATACGCTTGTCCGCTCCGGCGCTATTGATGTTATGGTTGTAGACTCTGTGGCCGCACTGGTACCAAAGGCCGAACTCGAGGGTGAAATGGGCGACTCACACATGGGATTGCAGGCTCGTCTGATGAGTCAGGCTCTGCGCAAGCTGACCGCAACGGTTGCCCGCTCCAATACTCTGATTATTTTCATCAACCAGATTCGTATGAAACTCGGCGTAATGTTCGGTAATCCGGAAACAACAACCGGCGGTAACGCTTTGAAATTTTACGCTTCGGTTCGTATGGACATCCGCCGTGTGGGCGCCATTAAAGACAAAGACGAAGTTATCGGTTCGCAAACCCGCGTCAAGATTGTCAAAAACAAAGTTGCACCACCGTTTAAGACAGTTGACTTTGATATTATGTACGGTGAAGGCATTTCTAAAAACGGTGAACTGATTGATTTGGGTGTCAAATCCGGCATTATCGAAAAAGCAGGCGCCTGGTTCTCTTATAACGGAGATAAAATCGGTCAGGGTCGTGAAAATGCCAAGAAATTCCTACAGGAGAATCCGACTGTCGCCGAAGAAATTGAAAACAAAATCCGTGCCGATGCCGGTCATCTGACAACAGAAATGATTGGTGAAGATGATTTATCCGAATCGGAAGACTAGTTTTTAATACTATATCTCCAATTTTAACCCCGTTCCGTTTTCAGGAACGGGGTTTCTTTTGGTAATACGTCCCGCCCTGTCCCCTGAAGCGAATCGGAAAATTGTTATCAAAATGAAGAATTGTCTAACAATAAAAGCATCGTACACTTTTGTTTTTCGCATTTTTTGCAATGTGTTTTTGCCGCCATAAAATTATAAGCCTGACATTTCTGATCTTTAACATAAACTAACGGCGCAGATTTTCCGCAATTTGTATAAGAAAAATCATTTTCAATAGCAACTAACCATAAGCTATCATAATAATTGGCTAATTCATATAATTTGGCGCAACATTCAACAGCATTTTTATTAGCGGACATAAACCATCTATACGAAACGCGTAAAGCATCAACTACTGATTTTTTATTACTGATTTCAATTGATAAATAATTACCAAACATATCTTTCTTATTTTCATTAAGCATGCCCTGTGGAATTATACCGACTGAAATAAAAGCATCAAGCATATTGTCTCCGACTTTTTCACCAAAAGCTTTTTGATTTATATATAAGATTTGCGCATTTGCAATCATTTCTCTGATTTGATAAATCCATTTATTAAGTTTATATACAGACATTGCTTTAGAATATCCGGAGATTCCTCCTATCAATAGAACACCTGTAATTGCCAGTACGCCCAGCATTTCAAACATACCACGGCCAAATTGACTTATACGTTTCATGATTGATTTCCTTTCCATAAATTGCATAATAAAAAAACCGCTCAAAAAAGCGGTCGGAGAGTTCAACAATCATATAACCATAAATGACTCTTTTAGCCTTTCAGCCAAGGGCTTTGGACATACGCTAAAAGCTCCCCGACCATAAAATTATAATCGGGGATATATTTTACCGCCTGTTTTAATCGTCAAAACAGACTTTATGACGATGTTATATCCTAACACCGATGGTTATACGAGCCGTTGAAAGCCCCGCACCTGAAAGATGCTAAACACAAAATTGTGCCTGTTTTCAAATTAGCAAACAGCTGTTGAATGTCAAGTCTAAAAAGCGAATCGGAAAAAAACAAAGAAAAAATCCCAGACTTTCGTCTGGGATTTTTACCAAACAGCTCATTGTTATTTTTTATGATTTTTCATAAAGTTTTCCAACCAGTGAATATCGTATTGTCCATCCAAATATTCCGGCTGGGAAATAATTTCCTGATGCAGCGGAATCGTTGTTTTGACACCCATAATCACAAACTCTTCCAAAGCCCGACGCAAGCGCATTAAAGCGGCATTGCGTGTTCCGGCATGAACAATCAGCTTGGCAATCATACTGTCATAATACGGCGGAATCGAATAACCGGAATAAATTTCCGAATCGACCCGGATTCCCAAACCGCCGGGAGCATGCCATTCTTCAATTTTGCCGGCACACGGTACAAATGTTTCCGGATCCTCGGCATTGATACGACATTCAATCGCATGACCGTTAAATTTGATATCATCTTGTGTATAACCCAACTGGGCTCCGGCAGCAATACGAATCTGCTCTTTAACAATATCAATTCCGGTCACGGCTTCGGTAATCGGATGTTCCACCTGCAAACGAGTGTTCATTTCCATGAAATAGAAACGGCCGTTTTCATACAAAAATTCCAACGTACCCGCATTGCAATAGCCTATTTTTTCAATAGCACGGCGGACAATTTCCCCTATTTCCCGACGCTGTTCCTGATTTAAAGCCGGAGACGGACATTCTTCAATAACCTTTTGGTTATTACGTTGAATAGAACAATCACGCTCGCCGAGATGAACGACATGACCATATTTATCAGCCAATATCTGCATCTCAATATGACGCGGATGCTGCAGATATTTTTCCATATACACGACATCACTCGGAAAAGCAGCCTTAGCCTCCGCTTTGGCCATTGTAAATGCCTCACCGATTTCATCATCATCAAAGGCAATTTTCATGCCTTTGCCGCCACCGCCGTCTTTGGCTTTGATAATGACCGGATAACCGATTTCATTTGCCCAGTGCTTGGCATCTTCAACCGATTCCAGCGCCGGCGAACCTTCGGTAATCGGCAAACCGGCTTCTTTGGCCGCTTTACGTGCCGTAATTTTATCGCCCATCAGACGCATTTGAGCCACGGTCGGGCCGATAAACGTAATACCGTGCTTTTCAACCATTTCGGCAAAATCGGCGTTTTCTGACAAAAAGCCATACCCCGGATGAATGGCATCCGCGCCGGTAATAATGGCGGCAGAAATAATCGCCGGTTTATTTAAATATGAATCAACAGAACGCGCCGGTCCGATACAAACAGCCTCATCAGCCAAACGAACATGCATAGCGTTGGCATCGGCTTCCGAATGCACAGCAACTGTCCGAATTCCCATTTCCCGACAAGCTCTGTGAATTCTTAATGCAATTTCCCCGCGGTTGGCTATCAGAACTTTTTCAAACATAGCAATCCTTAGAATTTATTATTCAATCACAATCAATGGTTCCCCGTATTCAATCGGGTCGCCCGTTTCAACCAATATTCTGGTCACTTTACCGGCACGCGGTGCTTTTACCGGATTAAAGGTCTTCATTGCTTCAATCAGGCACAAAGTATCCCCTTCATTAACCGAATCGCCGACTTTAACATAATTGGCAGAATTCGGATTGCTGGAAAGATAAACCACGCCGACCATTGGAGATTTTACGGCATTCGGATTATTTGTATAATCCTCAATGACTTCCTTAGCCTCTTCTTCGGCAGCCGGTACTGCAGCTGCCTGCACCGGAGCCGGCTGAGGTGCCGGAATGTAAGCCGGTACAACCGTGCCGTTGTTTTCTCTGATTAAAGAAATCTTGCAACTTTCATCTTCATAATTTAAGGTCGTTAATTGATTTTTATCCAAAATTTCAGCCAATTTACTGATAACTTTGGTATCAATAGGATTTGACATATTTGTTCCTTTTCTAAAAATTAACCTGATATTCCTATAGTCCGCTTTTGCATAAAAAACAACAAAAATATGAATTTTTAGCGCATTTTATCTAAAAATCATGCAAAAAATCGGTAAAAATGACTATTTTTCAAGTTTTAACGGAATCAAATTTTTGTTCTTTGTATAAGATGAATAAATGACCAAATCTTCCATACCGCCGGCCAGCATAATTTCACGATAAAAATCAATCCATAAACTGCATACCGTATGTACATAAGGTATTTTGCTGCGGCCGCTTGCCGTTATCAGCTGAATCGGCATTTTCAGGTTCCATCCCGGAACATCCAGCTTTATCAGTTCGGGGAAAATACGCGACATATAAGCCGGCATTTCGGCTATCAGGCATTTCTGGCGCAGCATGGACAGCATCATATCAAAATTGGAAACCTGAAAATCTATATGACGGCAATTTGCCATTGTATTGTCATACTTTTGAATATAACGCGAATATTCTTCACAAAAACAAAAATGATGATTTTCCTGCAAATCGGCCAAATCGCGCGGTGCGCCGTATACATCCAGATATTTTTGTGTTGTCATCAGGGCAAACACTATCTTGCCTTCACAGATTGTATCTACGTTCGGCCATTTGTTTGCCATATACGATGCGCATACGTCAACATTTTTCAACATACTGGCGCTGGTTATGGCTCCATCATACAAATTACATGTAACCGTAGGATACATCTGACGGAACATATCAAGATGTTTGTGAAAAGCAACCAGTGTTGCCGAAGGCGCTTTCAAGGTCACACTGCCTTTTTGCTGTTCGCCATGAAAACTGTTCATCAACTCGGCAATCCGGTTTATACAATCCTTTGCCTGAGCATAAACCTGTTCTCCGGCCAGAGTTAAACGAACACCGTGACTGGTACGTGTCAGCAACTCACTGCCGACCATATCCTCAAGCAGCTTCATTTCCTTTGAAAGATTGGATTGTTTCAGTCCCAATTCTTCCGCAGCACTTTTTAATTGCCGGTGTTCCACAACCAACTCGTAGTGTGACAGTAATTTAAAAAGTAAAATATCTCCCCGTACAGACATCAGAATGCTCTTAATACAATTTTTCCGCGAATTAAACTATTTACTTTAATAATAGTTATAATATTTAATGTGTCAATATCCCCGTTTTATAATTCTCGCATATATTTTTTTGGTATTCTGTTTTTTAGAAAAGTTATTATTCTTATAATATCAACAGATTTTAATGGAGGGTAACATGAATCTAGAAAAGAATCGCACGTTACGGATGCCTAACCGTATTTTTCAGACCTTGCAGATGCTTGAAGCAAGCTTTTTGAAATATAATCATGAAAATGAGCTGAACAAACTTCGCGTTTTACAATGCGAATTCGACAGATGCCGCAGTCATTATTATAATTAAGAATTTTTTTCGGGAGAAAAGAAATGAATCAACAACAATTTGCTTATATCAATGCAATTTATGATATTGAAGATAATCTGGAAGAAATGAAAAACTATTTTCAGAGCAACGGCTTTTTTAATGAGTATAAAATGGCTACCGAAATCCAAACTGTTTTCAGAAGCGGAATTTCTGCCCATATGAATACTCTGGAAAAACATTCTATCCACTAAAAGTCCTGTCTGGTCAACACTGCACCTGTAAAAAATTTACACATTTATAAAAAAATATATAGACTTTAAAAAAAAACTATTTTATAAAGTGTTTCGTAGATGTTGGTCGGGTAGCTCAGTTGGTAGAGCAAAGGACTGAAAATCCTTGTGTCGGCGGTTCGAGACCGTCCCCGACCACCAGTCGGAAAGCTTTGCATAATGCAAAGCTTTTTTTATTTTCACCCGAAAGAAAAAATTTTTCCCTCGGACCGGACGAATCGCCCTTCCCTTCTGAATATCTATTCTGCGAATCTAATCAGCTTAACTCTTAAAGCTGACGGCGAATCGGCTTTTCCGCTCTTTAGCCAAATCTTAACCTATATTTTTTATACTGATGCAAATTTATAATAAAGGAGATGAATATGAAAAAATTTATTTTAGCTCTATTGGCAACAGTTTTTATGTCGGTGCCGACACACGCGGCCGAAGTAACCGATCCCGAAAATACGCTGGCTCTGCAGTTAAAAGACGGTACCGTCCTGATAGAAATGTATCCTGACGCGGCACCTAATCACGTTGCCCGTATTAAAGAACTTGTCCGGCAGGGATTTTATGACGGGCTTAAATTTCATCGTGTTATAGACGGTTTTATGGCTCAAACCGGTGATCCGACCGGCACGGGACGCGGCGGCAGCGGAAAAAATCTAAAAGCCGAATTCAATCATAAACATCACGGACGCGGAGCTGTTTCTATGGCCAGAGCATCTTCACCCGATTCTGCCGACAGTCAGTTTTTTATCTGCTTTGCCGACGCCGGATTCTTGGACGGGCAATATACGGTGTGGGGACAGGTTATTTCCGGAATGGAATATGTTGATCATATAAAAAAAGGAGACGGCAATAATAACGGACTCGTTACCAGTCCGGATACAATTATCTCAATGAAAGTTCTGGGAGATATACAAAAATAATATTATTAAACCCAAAAAAAGCCGCTTTGATTAAGCGGCTTTTTTCAACTTCTTTTAATTACAAAGTTACACACTTCACCTAAAGTACATTCTTTGGAAAAAGGCTGTTCTTTTAAATACGCCGGAAATCTTGATATAAGTTTACAATCAAAAATTATAAAACCCAGCGAATCGAAATATTCCGAAAGTCTTACTTTATTGAAGTCTTCTTCTGATAATGCAGCCAATTGTACATAAACATTATCATCCAGTCGTTTTATGACTTCCAGAATTTCCTTTCTGGCAATTTCTCTCTCCATAATAATTTTGTTAATTAGCTACTTTTAATTTTTATCATATATTCACATTAATTTTGTCAATATATAAAGAGCAGCCCTTAAATACCCGCCGGTATTTGAAAGGCTGCGACGAACACTTTACTTTTCAGTTTCAACACCTACCGAGCGGCCGCGTCTTTTTCTCTTCTTACCCCTGCAGGCAATGGCGTCGCGCTCTTTTTGATACTCGGTTTGAACTTTAGTGCTCTTGTGATAAGCTCCTTTTTTCTTTTTAGAATCCCTAGGAGCGGATTGTTCTTTTCGTGCCATAAAGCAAAAAAAATTAAATTAAACAATAATTATTAAATAATCTCTAAACAGATATTGTTATATCCCGTTTATCTTTTTTGTCAATAGTTATTATATAAAAAAACTGCCGAAGCAGTTTTCTTTATATAACAGATTACTCTACAATCATGGCTGTTAAATCGGCTTCCGAAACAACCTGATCGTCAACCATGCCGACACCGTGGAAAACAAATATATTGCGGCGTTCTTTTATCTTTTCGACATGCATTCTCAACTGGTCACCCGGACGCACCGGTTTACGGAACTTAACCCCGTCAATCGACATAAACAAAACACTGCGTTTTTTATTTGCATAATCCTCGTCGGCACTCATAACCACACAGCCGGCAGACTGAGCCATAGCCTCAATCTGCAAAACCCCCGGCATAATCGGATTATTCGGGAAATGTCCCTGGAAAAATTCTTCATTCATTGTCAGATTTTTAATGCCGACACCTTTTACACCCGCTTCTTCAATTTCCAGTCTGTCAACCAACAAAAACGGATAACGATGCGGTAACATTTTCATGATTTCATCAATATTATAAATTTTCTTTTCAGACATTTTTTCCTCTTTCTATTTTTTTGAATTTTTTTGCAAAAAAGCAACCTGACGCATAAAGTCCTTAAACGGTACACAAGGACTGCCCATCATAACGGCACCATCCTCGATATCACGCATAACACCGGACTGCGCTGCAATCTGTACGCCGCTGCCAATATGCAGATGGTCGGCCAGACCAACCTGTCCGCCGCATACAACATAATCTCCGAGCGTACAACTGCCGGCAATTCCGACTTGTGATACGATAACGCAGCCGCGGCCGAGTTTATCATTATGTGCAATCTGCACCAAATTATCAATCCGGCAACCATCACCGATTACCGTATCATCCAAAGCTCCGCGATCTATACAGGTATTGGCACCGATTTCAACATCGTTGCCGATAATGACACGTCCCAACTGAGGAATCCGATGATGCTGACCGTTTATCAGTTGAAAACCGAATCCGTCCTGACCAAGACGCGCACCGGTATAAATGTAACAATTATTGCCGATAATCGCATAAGCAACCGCGGCACCGGCACCAATACGGCAATTGTGGCCGATCCGGCAGCTGCGGGCAATCACAACATTTGGCTCAATCCGACAGTTGTCGCCGATAACAACATCATCCTCAATAACAACATTTGCCCCGATGGAACATCCCTTTCCAATCTGTGCTGTCGCTGCAATTCTGGCGCTGGCATCTATGCCGGAAACAGGTGTTTTTTCCGCATACATAAATTCATTGAGCCGGATGAATGCCTCTTTTGGACTCTCACTGACTAAAGCAATTACCCCGACCGGCAGAAACTGCTGCAAAGCTTCGGTTGTTATACAGGCTTTAGCTTTGATTGACGCAGCCTGTTCCTTGCTTTTACGGTCGTAGAAAAAGCAGATTTCCGTTTCGGTTGCAGAATTCATGGTGGCAATACCGCTGATTTTTTCAGCAGCTTTTGATTCATCACTCAAAACAGCCCCCGTAACCTCGGCAACCTGCGCCAAAGTTACGTTTTCTTTAATATCATAAAACAAACTGTCTACCATTTACGCCTCCTACAAGCTTGTACCGAAGTTCAGACGGAATACTTCCGTTTCATCATACTTTTCTTTGCTGACAGGGAAACCGAAGTCGATATCAATCTTGCCCATCGGTGACATCCAGTCAAATCCGAAACCGACGGAACTGCGGACTTTTGACGAATAATCGATTTTTTGAGAATCAAAGTTATCCGGTTTACCCAGCATACCGACATCCCAGAAAGTACGCCCTTTAATTCCCAGTTCATCCAAGCCGATCGGGAAGGTCATTTCAATACCGGAATACATCATCCAGTTACCACCCAGAGCATCTCTGGTGCGTTTATCTCTGGCACCGATACCGGCAAATTCAAAGCCGCGCAGCGTCTGTCCGCCCAGATAATAACGGTCTGACAGACGAACGTTTTCTCCGCCGTAACCAACAATGTAACCGCCAGTTGCGAAGAATTTGAAAGTGTAATAGTCGGCAATCGTATAGAATTTATACGCTTTGGCATCAAACTTGTTATATTTGTCATCTCCGCCCAGACCGGCAAAATCATTACCGAATGACAGATAGTAGCCTTCTTTGGTGTTGATGACATTATCACGTTTATCATAGACAAACGTCTCTCCGATAACCGAAGCCGTGCTGCTTCCCTCTTCCGCTTTTACAAATTCGGAAGCATAGGATTTAACATGGTTAATTTTATTTTCACTCAGCGTATAACGGGCATAGTGATAAAAATCATCCGTATAATTCCAGCCGAAGCGAACACGTCCGCCTTGCGAACTGGTATCATAAGAAGCCTCATCCTCATAATCCTGCTCCGTTAAGAACAAATCGGCACCGGCGCTCAGACGACGTCCCAAGAAATACGGTTCGGTAAAGCTGATATCATAGTCTCTGGTTCTTTGAGAAATACCAACATTCAGACCAAGCTCCTGACCACGGCCGCGGAAGTTATTTTCTGTGACACCCACACGGAACAGCGCACCGTTTGTTGTTGAATAACCAACACCCACATTAAAATATCCCGTTGATTTTTCTTCAACATTGACATCTATATCCGCTTTATTCGGACCGGTTGGTTCCGTCTGAATATCTACCTTGCTGAAATAATTCAGATTTTCGACATTCCGGCGGGAATCCCTTAATTTTGACACATTCAGCGCATCGCCTTCGTCCAGACGGAACTCACGACGGATAACTTCGTCCAATGTTCTGTCGTTGCCGGTAATGTTAATCCGGTCAACAAAAATACGCCGGCTCTCGGAAATATTAAAAATAACATCTATCGTTTCTTTAGCGTTGTCACGTACCAACTCGGCATCGACATCAACAAAAGCGAATCCTTTCTTGCCCAGACTTTCTGTCATTTCACTGACGGATTTATCGATTAAATCCGCGCTGTACCAGTCGCCTTTATCAATTTCAACATCATCATAAAGCGGCTTGGTATCAATGTCTTTGATATCCGACTTAATCAATATTTTATTCACTTTATAGCGAATCCCTTCGTGCAGGGTAAACGTCAGAATAAATGACTTTTTATCGGTGCTGAGTTCCGCAACAGCCGATTCAACCTGAAAATCAGCATATCCTCGGTTTGTATAAAAACGCCGCAGCAATTCTTTATCATAATTCATTTTTTCCGCATCGTATGTTTCCGATGATGTAAAAATACGATACCAGCGGCTTTCCTTACTCATAATTTCGTCCTGCAAATCAGAGTTGGAATAGTGTGTATTGCCTAAAAAGTTAATCTTGTCAATTTTGGCAGCCGAGCCTTCATCGATTTCATAAATCAAATCCACCCGACTCTCATCACGATTGATAATTTTCGGTTCAACCGTTACCGTATACCGGCCGGTTTTGCGGTAAACGTCCAAAATCCGCTGTACATCCTGCTGCACTTTGGCTCTGTCATAAATTGAACGAGGGCCCAGCTGAACTTCGCTTTCCAAAATTTTATCATCTATTTTTTCATTACCGTCAAAAGCACGTTTGCCGATAACGGGATTTTCTTTAACATTGATAACCAGCGTATTATTCTTTGATGTATCAAAACTGATATCGCTGAAAAGCCCCGTATCATACAAGCGCTTAAAAGAACTATCCAGTTTGTCTTGCGAAACAGACGCATTTTGCTTTATATTCAAATAAGACAACACCGTTGCTTTTTCGACACGCTGCAAGCCGTTTACTTCTATTTTTTTTACCAGCACATCCGAAGCGCCGGCTTCAAATGCCAATAAACTGGTTGCCATCAGTCCGGCAAAAAATATTTTCTTCATTTTTAAATCCTCATCCCTAATCAAACCAACGGTTAATCAAATGAACTACATCATTCCACGTTGCCAAAATCATAATGGCTAAAATTATTAAAAAGCCAAACTTAAAGATATAATCCTTTATCTTTGGTTTCAGATCGCGTCTGATAACCATTTCACACAGGAAAATAATAACATGACCGCCATCCAAAACCGGAATCGGTAATAAGTTAATCAATCCCAGATTTACGGACAGCAAAGCCATAAAATACAGAAAACCTATCAGACCTCCCGATTTACTGACGTCTCCGGACATTTCCGCAATACGGATAATTCCGCCGACATCTTTACCTCCGCGTTGTCCGGTAATCATCTGGCCGACGGCACGTAATGTTGTAGCCGTCAGGATATAAGCTTCGTCAAAACCGGATTTCACGGCTTCCGTAAACGTCATTTTATCTTCTGAGAAAATAATACCGGCTACTGATTGTACGCCCAGCATACGCCGTTTGATTTTCTTCCCGTCACCCGCGTCAAAAGCCGTTTCTTTCAGTACGGCCGTTAAAGTCAGAGGCCGGCGGAGTCTGATTTCGAACTCATCATCCAGATGAGCCGCCACATATTCCTTCAACTGCGTAAAGTCTTGTATAGCCACGCCGTTTATGCTATCCAGCATATCATCTTTCCGAAAACCGGCGGCTTCAGCCGAACTACCGGCAATCACGTTACCGACAACCGGCGGAGAAGGCAGAAAATCTTTAATCTTCTCATCATATTTTGCCGGAACAGACATAAGTCCAAGAATTTTTTCTTTACGCGGCTTTTTATGTGCAAACGGCAATTCAACTTCCTGTGTTTTTAATTTGATTGTAAGCGGCCGTTCGATTTTAACTTTTATTTCATCTGTTGCAGACAAAGCAACTTCATTGCTCAGTGCCTGAAAATCTGCTACCGGATTTTCATTGATACCGACAATATGGTCACCGACTTTAATACCGGCCATATCCGCAGCTTCGCCTTCCATAACACCGCCGACAACAGACGGATAAACAATTTTGCCGCAGCAGTAGAAAATACCGATAAATACTAAAATGGCAAACAGATAGTTAAAAGCCGGACCGGCGACAACAATCGCCAGCTTTTTCCATCTTTTCTGATAAGGAAACGCATGTTTTTTATCTTCTTCGGAAAGTTCTTCTACCGCTTTATCCGTTGTTGAAGACGAAGCATCGGCATCACCCAGAAACTGGCAGTATCCGCCCAGCGGAATCGCACAGAGTTTCCATTTTGTACCGTATTTATCGGTCCGGCTCCATAATTCTTTACCGAAACCGATTGAAAAATCAGAAACACTGACACCGAGACTCCGCGCTATAATAAAATGTCCGAACTCATGCACAAATACCAAAATGCCAAGCAGAATAACAAACGGTACAATGTAATATACAATATTCAACAAAATTTCCATTTCTGCCCCCTTATGCCATATAAATAAAGAATAAATAAACAAACGGTGCAGCAAAAATAAGACCGTCTACTCTGTCAAAAACGCCGCCATGGCCCGGAATAAGCTTACTGGAATCCTTGACACCGACACGGCGTTTAATCGCCGATTCAATCAAATCGCCAATTTGTGCCAGAACAGCAATAACACCTGCCGCAAACGCATACAATATTTGATCGTTTATATTCCATACATAGCGCAGACGCAACGGCGAATAAGTAAAGGATATGTGCGTCAGATTGTTTGAATAAAACGGAATATCCATGATTTCCGTGCAGATATACATAAAGATAATACTTGCCGAAATTGAAAGCAGTATGCCGCCGAACAAGCCGGACCATGTTTTATTCGGACTGATTTTAGGCGCCAATTTCGGTCCGCGTAAATTACAGCCGACGACCAATCCGCCGATATCCATACTCCAGACCATCAGGAAAAACCAAAGCGTCATCATAAAACTATAGTTATACTGCGGATCAAACGAACCTTCACTCGGGTCAAAAAACCGATATACCCAGATTAACGCACCGATACCGATAGAAATATACGGCACACCGAGGGTAATAAGCGAACGATGTTTTTCTTTTTCAGCAATAAACCAGACCACCAATGACGTAACCGCTATCATCGTAAATAATACGGCGAAATTATAACTCCATAAAGAAACAGCCAAACTCATCATATAAGCCGAAACATAAGCCGAAGCTTTCTGCGCCGATAACAGATTTGCCCATTCCCATGCCAGCAAACCACCGACAACCACAGCCAAAACCTCGACATACGGACTGCCTATATATAAAACATCTACCGCAACCGGTATCATTACGATTGCTGCCAGAATTCTTTTGATGATTGCGCCCATTTTACGACTTGCCATATCTTCTCTCCCTCTTTTCATAATCTTCTATAATTTTATTCAATTCTTCCTCAGAAAAATCAGGCCATAATGTTTGTGAAAAATACATTTCACTATACGACAACTGCCACAAAAGATAATTGCTTATCCGGTATTCTCCGCTTGTTCTAATCAGCAAATCAGGATCAGGAATCTCTGCCGTGTACAGAAATGTTGCAAATTTTTCAGCATTGATATCTTCAACTTTTATACCGCCCTCTTTTACCAATTGCGCCGCTTTGCGTGCTGCCGCCACAATTTCCTGACGACCGCCGTAACTTAAAGCCACACACATGGTCATACCGCTGTTTTCCTTTGTCTTTTCTTCTATTTTAGCCATTCGGGCAACGATATCCGGTGCCAGCATATCTTTTTCGCCGATAAAAACTATTTTTACATTATTTTCTTCCAGTTCTTTAAAACTGTTATCCAAATAATCACGCAGAAGATTCATCAGCGTATCAACTTCAGATTTTTCGCGTTTCCAGTTTTCGGTCGAAAAAGCATAGACGGTCATATAACGGATGCCGAGCCTGCTCACGAGCTTGGCCGTATCAACCAAAACCTCTGCGCCTTTTTTATGCCCCAAAGCAGCCGGCAAACCGCGTTTTTTTGCCCAACGGCGGTTTCCGTCCATGATAAAAGCGATATGCCGCAAGTTCTCAATCGTCACTTTTTACACCTGCATAATATCTTTTTCTTTTAAAGAAACCTGTTCATCAACTTTATGAATGGTTTCGTCCGTCCATTTTTGAATATCGTTATTGTATTTCTTTTCTTCATCTTCGGAAATCAACGAATCCTTTTTCAGTTTTTTGACATCGTCCATAGCATCACGGCGGATATTTCGTACGGCTATTTTACATTGTTCGGCATATTTTCCGGCAATTTTTACCAACTCTTTACGACGTTCTTCACTAAGCGGCGGAATCGGAATACGAATTAACTGACCGTCCGACATCGGGTTAAGTCCCAAGTCACTTTCCCGCAGAGCTTTTTCCACAAACTTTGCCAAGCCTTTATCCCAGACGCTGACAGCCAATGTACGTGCATCCGGTACACTGACCGTACCTATTTGATTTATCGGCGTCATACTGCCATAGGCTTCAACCATAATACCATCCAGCAATCCGGTATGCGCACGTCCTGCACGCAGACCGGCAAAATCAGTCTTCAGCGATTCAAGACTTTTTTCCATTCTGTTCAAGGTTTCTGTTTTTATTTTATCGAATTCAGACATGTCTTCCCCTTTTATTTGATAATCGTACATTTTGCCGTACCGCATACGGCGTCAACAATCGAATTTTCACCTTTTTGGGCAAAAACCATAACCGGAATATTGTTATCTGCAGCCATGGTGATTGCCGTTATATCCATAACACCCAGCTTCTTTTCTACGACTTCGGCAAAACTGATTTCATCATAACGCACAGCCTGCGGATTTTTCCGCGGATCAGAATTATAGACACCATCCACCTGTGTCGCCTTCATCAAAACATCACAATGCATTTCGGATGCCCGCAACGCCGCACCGGTGTCAGTTGTAAAATACGGACTTCCCGTCCCGCCGGCGAATATAATTACAGCACCACTTTCCAGCGCCCTCAGTGCCTTTCCGAAGTTATAATTTTCACAAACCTGAGGCACGGATAATCCCGAATAAATTTCGACCGGACAACCGTTTTTCTCCAAAGCCGCTTTCAAAACCAAAGCATTCATGACGGTAGCCATCATGCCGATTTGATCCGCGACACTTCTGTCCATCAGCTTACCGGCGTTTCGGGCTCCGCGGAAAAAATTGCCGCCGCCGATAACAAGACATATCTGCACATTTAAGCGTTTTACTTCTGCAATTTCCGCGGCCAGACGGGCAACAACATCTTCATCCACGCCGAAACCTTTGCTTCCCGACAAACCTTCGCCGGAAAGTTTCAGTAAAATTCGTTTAAACACTGGTTTCATCATTCTTACCTTTATCAATCTGACTGTATGTTAACCATTTTACGAGACTTGTCATCATTATTTTACACGTTTTCAGCAGAATTTTTTAAAAGCCCAAAATCTAGTTGAAAATTTCATATTTTCTGCTAATGATAAAATAATTTCAGAATAAGGAGAGTAAGTATGACTTTGGAATTTATTTTATGCGCCGCCGGCGGATATCTGGCAGGTTCAATTCCTTTCGGATTAGTTTTGTGTTTCATGGCCGGTTACGGAGACATCCGTAAAATCGGTTCAGGTAATATCGGCGCTACCAATGTTCTGCGGACGGGAAATAAATTTCTGGCTCTGCTGACTGTTTTACTGGACGCCTTCAAAGCCGGTTTGGCTGCATTTACCGCTTTTCATCTGCTGCCGGACACTGCTGTTACCGTCTGGGGAATTGACACAACCGCCAATGTTTTGGGGTCGCTCATTGCCGGCTCCATGGGCGTCATCGGACATAATTTTCCGGTCTGGCTTAAATTCAAGGGCGGCAAAGGTGTCGCTTCTGCTTTCGGGTTTATTCTGATGACCCAGTGGCAGATTGCTGTTATTGCCCTGATTGTATGGCTGGTTATGGCCTTTACGTTCCGCTACTCCTCTTTATCCGCGCTCACGGCTGCCGCAGCCATGCCGGTTGTTGCTTTTTTTATGTGTCCGCCGGTATATGCCGTTTTTTATACTGCAATTGCTCTTTTGGTCATTGTGCGCCATCACGCCAACATCAGCCGTCTTGCTGCCGGAACAGAAAGCAAAATCAGTTTTAAGAAAAAGGCCTGAGCCGTGGCAGAAGCTTTTCCGGCAGATATTTTGCGACTTATGTTGACCGACGGCGTCGGGCCGGTTACATTTTATAAATATATTCAGACTTACGGCAGTGCCGAAAGAGCTTTATCCGCACTTTCAAAGAAAAAAGAAATATGTTCCGCCGCCCGAGCCGCCGAAGAAATTTCTCTGGCTCGGAAATTCGGCGCGCATCTTATTGCATACACTGACAGTGCTTATCCTGCCGCACTAAAAGAACTAAACGATGCACCGCCGGTTTTGTATGCCCTCGGTAATACGGATTTGTTAACTTATCCGCTGGGCATGGCCGTTGTCGGCGCTCGCAACGCATCTATTAACGGCCGGAAAATTGCATCGCGAATCGCCTATGACTTAACTGAAAATGATGTTCTGGTTGTATCCGGTATGGCCCGCGGTATTGACAGTGCCGCTCATAAAGGCGCCATGTATGCCAAAGGCAAACAGGGTCCGACAATTGCCGTTTTAGGAACAGGCATTGATGTTGTTTATCCGGCAGAAAATAAAGATTTGTATAAAATGATTGCGGGGCAAGGTTTAATTATTTCCGAACTGCCTTTCGGTACCACCGCGCAAATATCAACATTTCCGCGGCGCAACCGGATTATCTCTGCCCTCACTGCCGGCACACTGGTTGTTGAAGCCGGCCTGCATTCCGGCTCGTTAATCACGGCAAGACTGGCCTTGGAACAGGGAAAAGATATTTTTGCCGTTCCCGGTTCTCCGTTAGAAAACCGTTCGCAGGGACCTAATCATCTTTTGAGAGAAGGCGCAATTTTAACCGAAAACGCAAATGATATACTTAATGTATTAAGTATAAACCAAAACCGGCAAATAAAAAACATGCTTCCGAAGTTGAAGCCTCTTGACAAAGTGCAAAATCGTGTAAATATTTCTGACATTGAATTGTCGGTTCCGCTGTCCGAAAAAGAAACTCAAACACCGCTTATCGGTTTGATTTCTTACGAAGGTGTAGATATTGACGAGCTTTTGCGTTCAAGTAATTTAACGCAGGCCGAATTCTTTTCCGAACTTCTGGATTTGGAATTTTCGGGAAAAATCGAACGGCAGGCCGGCAATCGTGTGGCGCGTCTGAAATAAGGTGTAAAATTATGAAACTAGTTGTTGTAGAATCTCCGGCTAAAGCTAAAACCATCAATAAATATTTAGGCTCAGATTATAAGGTACTGGCCAGTTACGGACATATACGCGACCTGCCCAGCAAAGACGGTTCGGTTGACCCCGATAATGATTTTGCCATGACGTGGGAATTCAGTCCGGTCGGGAAAAAACACCTGAATGATATTATAGCCGCACTCAAAGACTGTGATACGCTTATTCTCGCATCCGATCCGGATAGAGAAGGAGAAGCTATTGCCTGGCATATTCTGGAAGAATTGAAAGAAAAGAAAAAATTGTCCGGCAAAAAAATCGAGCGTGTTGTTTTTCATGAAATCACAAAATCCGCCGTTAAGGAAGGTATAGAAAATCCGCGGGAAATTGATCAGGATCTGGTCAGTGCTTATATGGCCCGCCGCGCTTTGGATTATCTGGTCGGCTTTAACTTATCTCCGATTTTATGGCGTAAACTTCCGGGATCAAAATCAGCCGGACGCGTACAATCGGTAGCTCTGCGGCTTATCTGTGAACGGGAAAATGAAATTGATAAATTCAAACCGGAAGAATATTGGACTATTGACGTCAACCTTTTAACGGCGCAAAAAGCCGAAATGCTCACGCATCTGGTTAACCTCGACGGCAAAAAACTGGATAAATTCACAATTAACAGCGAAGAAAAAGCTTTGGAAGCCAAAGCCAAAATTGAAGCGCAGAGTTTTACCGTTTCCAATGTCGAACGCAAAAAAGCCAGCCGTTATCCGGCACCGCCGTTTACCACCTCCACCCTGCAGCAGGAAGCCGCACGTAAGCTGCGTTTTTCGGCTAAAAAGACCATGCAGGTGGCACAAAAACTTTATGAAGACGGTATCATCACCTATATGCGTACCGATGCCGTTAATCTGTCAAAAGAAGCTATCAAAGCCTGCCGTGATGCCATTGAAAAATATTTCGGAGCCGGTTATCTGCCTAAAACGGCTAAAGAATATAAAAACAAAACAAAAAACGCACAAGAAGCACATGAAGCCATTCGTCCGTCCGATGTTATGAATACACCGAAAAAAATGGAGATGAAACTCGACAATGACGCCTATAAGCTTTATGAACTGATTTGGAAACGCACCGTTGCCTGCCAGATGAATCCGGCCATTTTGGACCGCGTGGTCGTTGATACCAAATCGGCCGATAACAAAATTCTGCTGAGGGCCAACGGACAGGTTATTTGTTTTGACGGTTTTCTGAAGTTATATCAGGAAAGCAAGGACGACTCCGATGAAGATGACGAAAATACCATTCTGCCGAATGTCGAAACCGGAGAATCGGTCGAGAAGAAAGAAATTAAACCGGCTCAGCACTTTACAACGCCGCCGCCGCGCTTTACCGAAGCCAGTCTGGTAAAAAAGCTTGAAGAACTGGGTATCGGGCGTCCGTCAACTTATGCCAATATTATTGCCGTGCTGCAGGAACGCAAATATGTTAAAGTCGAAAAACTGCGTTTCATTCCGGAAGACCGCGGCCGTATCGTTACCGTATTTTTGGAAAACTTCTTCAAAAAATATGTTGAATATGACTTCACGGCGCAAATGGAAGAATTTTTGGATGACGTTTCGGCCGGCGCCATGCAGTGGAAAAAACTGCTGTCCGGATTCTGGGCGAAGTTTATCCGGAATATTGACGAAGTCAAACCTCTGCAACTGACAGAAGTTATCAATAAAGTCGATGAAGCTTTGTCGGCACATTTGTTCCCGCCGCGTGAAGACGGTTCGGACCCGAGAGTTTGTCCGGAATGCGGGAAAGGCCGCCTGAGCATAAAATTCGGCAAATTCGGCGCCTTTCTGGGATGCTCGAACTATCCTGAATGCAAATATACAAAACCGTTGACCGACACTAAAGACGAAGAACAGGAAGCCGCGTCGGCCAGTGCTCAGAAACTGGCTAACGGCGAAGACAAAATTTTATGCCAGATGGACGGGCAGAATATTTATCTGCGCAAAGGTCCTTACGGCTATTATGTACAGCTTGGAGAGGCAACATCCAATACGGATAAACCGAAACGTTGTTCCCTGCCGAAATTCGTCAAGCCCGAAGAACTGACGGCCGAACAGGCACAGATTTTATTATCACTGCCGCGCTCTCTCGGAAATGATATTGAAGTTAATATCGGTAAATTCGGCCAATATGTTAAACAGGGTACAAAATCAAAATCGCTGACCGGTACCGATAATATATTCAATCTGACACCGGAACGCGCCGAAGAAATATTGAAAACAGCCGCAGCCAAGCCGGAGCCGAAGATTTTAGCTCAGCATCCTGAAACAAAAGAAGATATTGTTTTGAACAAAGGGCGTTATGGCATGTATTTGAAATGCGGGAAAAATAATTATGCTATTCCAAAGGGATATGCCCCGAGCAGCCTCTCCGCGGAAGAAGCCGTTCAGATTGTTACCGCTAAAAAATAACGTCTTTTTCAGGTATTACTGACAAAATTACTTGCAAAATAAACAAGAAACGGTTATACCTGTGGCAAATATTGAAGAAAATGAGGTTTTAATGAGTAAAGAAGAATTACTGGAATTAATCGGCGAAGTAACGGAAAAACTGCCAAATGCCATGTTTCGCGTCCGCTTGGAAAACGGCGTGGAGATTTTGGCTCATACTGCCGGAAAAATGCGTAAATTCCGCATCCGCGTTATGGTCGGCGACAAAGTTGATATTGAAATGACGCCGTATGACCTGACAAAAGGACGAATTACGTTTCGCCATAAAGATTAACAAAAAAAGGAGCCTATACCGGCTCTTTTCTTTTTAGGACGGAATAAAACCAGACTTCTAAAATTTAAAAACTATGGTCATGTGATGTCCTAAAGCTACGTTTTTGCATTTTTGTTCGGTTTCCGTCACAGTTTCGTCAGCTAAATTCCAGCCATAATAAATAATTTTATATTTGGAACTGTCGTCCTGAGTATCCCAGCTTCGTAATTCTGCTATTTCATTGGCCATCGGTTTGGTCACATGTACGACATTGCGGCATAATTCCCGATAAGGAGAAACCCCCTCTCCTGCTGTCGGAACATAATATAAACGAATTACAAAAACCCTTGCCGAACTTGTACTGCCATCTTTATTTTGCCACGGAACCCCCAAACGGGCAACCTGCGCCCTGACACCATACTTGTCCTGAATCCAGTTATTCGCATACTTTGTCCCTTCGGGAAGCAGTCCCATAGCCCCCAGCACGGGTGTCAATTCAAGCTCTCCGCCGACATCAGAATTTCCATAAAGATTATTCTTTAATTCAACAACTCCGGATATCAGTTCTGCCAGCATATTACGCTGTATATTTGAGCGCCACATCATCATGGCTTTGGAATATCCGGCCAGTCCTCCGACTGACAAGACACCGATTAAGGCCAAAACACCCAGCATTTCTATCATCGAACGCCCGTTTTGAACTGTTTTTACATACATCTTAACTTCCTCTTTTATCACTAATTTTTTAATAACAAAAAAGCCGCCGGATTAGGCAGCTGGAAGTTCGAAACTATACCTGACAAAGATAGTGTAGCATATTAGCGTATAGCATATTTTGCTACCTTCCAGCCATATTGACCAGAAGGTATGCCAAGTTAACGTCCTCGCATAGAGACGTGTCAAGAAGAGGTTTCGACACCCCAGACAGACTATCGCCTATCTGTCTGTGATTTTAGGGAAATCAATATAAAATGTAAAGAAGTTTTTACCACAAAATCCATTATACCTGTTTAACGCAGATATTTAATGGTTTCCAACGCGGCTTTGGCTCCGGAACCGGCCGCTATAACAGCCTGATGATATTCCGGATGACATACATCTCCTGCAGCAAAGACACCTTTGATATTCGTCGTACAGCCGTCCGGTGCCGTTGCAATATATCCGCCGGTTGTTAAGTTAAGATAACGCCGGAATAATTCCGTATTGGGATGATGTCCAATAGCTACAAACAGACCGGAAACAGACAAAGTCTTTACCATATCGGTTTTAACATTACGGATTTTTAATCCGGTTACGGATAAAGGCTCGGTGGTTCCCAGTACTTCTTCAATTACGTTATTCCAAACCATAACAATTTTACGGTTCTGCATAACACGCTGCTGCAATACCGTATCGGCACGCAAAGAATGCCGGCGGTGAATTAAATAAACCTTATCCGTAAATGCCGACAAATACAGCGCTTCTTCTGCCGCCGTATTGCCGCCACCGACAACCGCGACCTCTTTACCCTGATAAAAAAAGCCGTCGCAGGTCGCACATGAAGACACGCCATGTCCGACAAACTTTTGTTCACTCGGCAGTCCGAGCCAGTTTACCGATGAACCCGTGGCGACGATAATAGCCTTTGACTGATAAGAATTTCCGCCGGTTGAACTGCAGGTAAACGGATGATCAAAAAAATCAACCTCACTGATAACATCTTCAACCATTTCCGCTCCGCGCAGCTCGGCCTGACGATGAATTTTCTCCATTAAATCAAAACCGGTCATTGTTTCAACAAATCCGGGATAATTGTCCACTTCACTGGATAAAATCAGTTGTCCGCCTTTTTGCGTTCCCGAAACAATCAGGGTTTTCAGTCCGGCACGTGCCGTATATATACCGGCTGTATAACCGGCCGGTCCCGAACCGATAATTAAAACGTCCGCTTTGTATTCCGCCATATTTTCTCCTTGTTACAGCATTTAAATAAACATTTAAAATGATTTTCCAATCCCCTCTTCTGCCTGCCAAAATTTTGTCCAAATTAAGCTGGACTTTTCCGTTTATTTATTTTATATTGAATGTAAATCTACGGAGTATTTTATGATGAAAAAGGAATATGAAGATTTTTTATTAGAGGAATATGGGAAAAGCCGTATTCTACCGACTAAAATTTCCATCGGGCAATATGACTTTCTTGTTCCTTATGCCTACGCCAATCCCGTTGATAATACAGCATTTGAAAAAGCCTTGTTTCATAAATATCAGCAGGCACAAACTGCCGAAATGAAAAAATACAAGGAAAAAGGTTATACCAAAATTCCGATGCTGCATTTTACCGATACCGTTATCGTCATGCCTTATCGTTTGCGCACGCTTTCACCCGAAGAAGCTAAAAATAAAATAGCCGACGAAATCTACAAACGTTATAATAAGGCTGTCCGTCTGGCCATGGCTTTGAAACAAGCCTGCCCGAAAGAATCTTATCCGGTCAAAGTCGATGAAGCAAGCGTTAAGGAACTTGATGCCGCTTATAATAAATATCTGCAGGATACTTTTCAGGATAAAGCACTGGTTGCAGCTGTCAAAATGAACCGTCTGAGCCGAAAGAACTTTTCTACAGCCGGTCATACCTTCAGTTTTTTATCTGTCCCGTTGTTCCGGATGATGAACAAGCAATACTTAAAGCAACTGAACCGCCTAAAGTCCATACTACAGAAAAATCATGATAAGCTGACGGCTTTTCTGGGAACAACATCTCTGGCCGGTGCTTTAACTTTCGGTGTTTATAAAATCTGTCAGCAGAAAACGCCGGAAAAGATTGAAAATACTCTTGAAATTCTTGCCACGCCGTCGTGCATTGCCGATATTATCAATGACACCGCAACAAAAATCGAAGCCTTTTCTTCGCGGAAAGGTGTGAAGACAACTATAGATGCTTCTGCCCTGAATAATAATGTCAAAAACTTTTTAAAAGAAAGAGGGTTTAACAAATTAAACAGTGTTCAGGCTCATAATCTTGATATGTACCTTAAGACGCGGGAACTCAGCAATAATTTTATTGCCTTTGCCGAAGACTTTCACAGCGAAGTTTATGATGACAAAAAAGGTTTCCTGACTATCGGATACGGCTGTACCAATTATCTTGACGAGCATGGAAATCCGTGGGAAAAAGTCGGGAAAACCGGTAAAAAATCAGCATTTGTTCAAGAAGGCCAGACAACAACAAAAATGCAAGCCATGAATCAGGTAAATTATGTTTCAGATTTTACCATTCTGCCTAAAATTCTGGATTTGGTTAAGGTAAAACTTGACGAAAAACAAATGATTGTCACCAAAAACTTTGCCTTTATTACGAATACGCAATTTGAAGAAACAAAGTATTTGCAAGCCTTAAACGACAAATGTTCCAACGAATATCTCAGCCAGTGTATGGCTTTGTGGAAAGTTGATGCCGGCCTGCCTAAAAGAATCTATGTTCTGCATCTTATTCTGACCGGAAAACTGGATGCCGGAGAGATTCAAAAATTTAAACCGGCCAGCTGTTACAGCTTATCTTTGGACCAATGTCTGGCATGTTACAAAAATCCTGACGGCACAACCAAAATGAAGGATGTAAAAGTTGTCACAACCGAAATCATAAAAGGGCGGAAGAAAAAAGTGGTTCGCATCAAAACACGTCCTGTTTATAAGATGAAAAACGGGCTGCCGTATTTTATCTCGACGCCCCAAAATATTCAGACTTGTATCAATATGATGAAAGCCCAGCCTCATGAACCATGCGTAGCGCAAATTGTACCGCCTTCCAATCTGAGGCAGAATATTTATGTTCAAACTGCGGCAAATCGGGAACTCTTATCTATGTATCGTCAGCAGAAAACTGAGCATCAAAAGTAAAAAAATGCTTGCTTTTCTGCAGAAATCCTTTACATTGTTTTTCGCTGATATAAATTTTAGGAGAATAAATATGCCTTCAGTTGTAAACAAAAACTGTGTAAAATGCGGCACTTGTGCCTCTGTTTGTCCGGTAAGCGCTTTTCATATCAGTGAAGAGCAGTACGTTGTTGATCCGGATACCTGCATTGATTGCGGCGTTTGCATTGCCGAATGCCCTCAGGGTGCTATCTGCAATGATGCAGAAGCTGATGAAGCTGCTATCAAATTTAATGCAGAACAAGCTAAAATCTGCCCGAATGCCAACGACTAGTCTGGTATACTTTTAAAACGACTCAGGGGTATTCTCCTGAGTTTTTTTGTATAGGATTTTTAAGATGCTGCCTGAATATACCGCTGACTATCTTTTAGATAAAAAAGTAAAAATCTTCCAGCCGGTTGCAGGATACCGTGCTTCAACCGATGCGGTTCTGCTGGCTGCTTTTGTTTCCGGTTTTAAACACGGAACAATTCTTGATGTCGGCTCCGGAACAGGGGCTGTTTCGCTTTGTCTGGCAGAAAGATTAAAAAAAATATCGCCGCAGATAACCGGATTGGAATTACAGCCGGAACTGGCTGAATTGGCAAATTTCAGTGCTGCCCGAAACGCGTTCGGCAGCCTTTCTTATAAAAATGCGGATATTCGTCTGGGAACAAAAGCCAACGGCTTATCCCCCTGTTCATTTGACGTCGTTGTCACTAATCCCCCTTACAGCGAACATGACCTGCCTTCGCCTAATCCCAGCAAGGCTCTGGCTCACAATCATTCTGATTTCAGTCTGGCTCACTGGCTGGAATTCTGTCTTAAAATGACAAAGCCTCAGGGAAAAATTTATATGGTAAACCGTGCTGAAGCTTTACCGCTGATTTGTTCCTGCCTGCAAAACAAAGCCGGAAACCTTACCATTCTGCCTGTTTATTCCAAATGCGGTCAGACGGCAAAACGGATTTTACTTTCCGCTCAAAAAGATTCTAAAGCTCCCTGCCGTGTTCTGCCGCCGTTTTTTACACATTCGGAAAACGGGGAATACAGTCCCGAGGCACAAAAGATTCTGCGCTCGGGGTCGGGATTTGAAGAAATTATCCCTGTTTTAAGATAGTCTTTACTTTTTCCCGTTATGCTGTATGATGTACAAATAAAGTGAGGTTTCGCATGTTTAGATATATTTTGTGCATTATGTTAACAGCTTATACCGGTTTGGCCTTTGCTGATTATGAAGATGAATTTGTATTTCCCGATTATGCCGACGATGATGCTGCCGAGCATTGCGTAAAAATAACGCAAGACAGAGAAAACTGCGCCAAAGAAGAAAGCCAAAGAGTTTTAAATAACATTAAACTTTTTTATAAAGATATCTTAGCCGACAAACGCATGATTCAGTGGAACGGTTCTTTTGAAGCAAACAAAAATATGATGCGAGACATGTATGAAAGCTGGACCGCTTTTCGCAATCGTGCCTGTTCTCTGGATGCGGCTTCTGCCAAGTATTCGGCACCTTTGATAGACCCAAAAATTTCTTGCACTTTATATATGAATTTCAATCATCATGATTATCTGAATCAGGTTCTGTACACCCTGAATAAAAACAATCCGAAAAATCCGTATCCGGCAAAACTTCCGCATGTTGACGGCGGTAATACTTATTTGCAGGTCGACCATGACGAAGATTATCAGAACTGTATCAAAAATAAAAACGGCAAAGATAACGACGAAGAGTGCCTGAAGGCAGAAATAGAGCGGACAACCAAACAAATTAAAGACACAATGGCCAGTCTTATGGCTTCTCCCGTTATTGCCAAATGGAATAACGGAACAGATATAAAAAACGGCAATTACCGTGATATGTTTGACAGCTGGGTCGCTTTCCGCAACCGCATGTGTTCCCTGACAGCCTACGCCCAAAAACAAACCAACGGAGCAAAAGCTGTTTCCTTTAATACCTGCATTCAGTTCTATAATGAAAGCTTTGCCAAACTGTTGCAAAATTATCTGCAGGCTTCATACACTGTTTATGAAGAAGAGATGATTATTGATGAAAAGGACGAAGAAGGTGGCGAAGAAGAAGGTAAAAGCATTAAACCCCTGAATCGTCATATTATGCCTGATGTAAAAGAAATCCCTGCCGAAAATAGCAATGACGATGAAAAAGAGTCTGAAACAAAAGACAAAACCGACTCGTCAAACCCGACTGACAGACGCGGCAGACCTTTACCGGCCTGGGCCAGATAATAACGGACAAGCTTTTTAACCATTTCTTAAGAAATATACATACCTGAATGTATAAAAAAAGTATTGCAGTTTTCTGATTTTGATTTATTCATACTATTTGGTATAATAAATTTGAGGTTTATCCGTTATGCGCAGAACAAAAGAAGATGCTGAACAGACAAGACAGGCTATTTTGGCTTCAGCCGTAGATATTTTTTATGAAAAAGGTTATTCCAAGACGACTTTTGATGAAATTGCCAAACGTATAAATTTGACCAAAGGTGCCGTTTACTGGTATTTTCGGAACAAACCGGATATTGTTGCCGCTCTTATCAATGAGTTTATGCAAAAACTCAATAAAAGAACAGAAGATTTCAGAATCAATCAGAAAGAA
>JAUNIW010000049.1 GCA_030523245.1 Pseudomonadota bacterium | reverse complement strand
TGTTTACTAGGATTTTTATGTCCATTTTAAACGGTCGTTTAAAACGGACTTTTTTATACGCCGAAAACCATGATTCCAATATATATTAGATACACAAAAGACGCCTTCGCGGCGCCTTTCATTTGATTATGGCTTCAACGTTATTATTTCACCATATCAATAACTTCATCTGTAATATCAACACCACCGCTGACAACAGAATTTTTATTGATAACAATGGTCAAATCACTTTTATCGGCAACAGACTGAATAATATCATTCAGTTTTTGATCCGAAGCCTGCAAAGCAGAAGCATACACCTGATCATAACTTTCTTTTTTAGCGTTAATTTCCGCCAAATACTTTTCTGAAGTTTTTTTCTTTTCGGCTTCGTCACTGATTTTGCTGATTTTGGCATTAGCATCTTCAGCCATTTTCTGTAAATCTTTAATTTGCTCGTCACGTTCATTTTTCAAAGCAGCCACATCTTTGGAAGATACAACCACCCGCTGAACATCTACAACGGCAAATCGAGGTTCGCTGCCAGACAGCATTTTTGTCGCAGCAGCCGAAATTCCGGCAGCAACCAATGCAACAACAAAAATAAGACCATAATTCGGACTATTGTCAAATCTAGACATATTCATCTCCTTTATCTTTTAATACACCTTGATGTTAACTTCTTTTTTTACAAATTCAAGAGATTTAATCCGAAAGATAACAATAAAATATTGACGCTGCCCCAAAAAAAGTTATGATGCTTTTCAGAGGAGATAAAATATGAAAGCAACCGATACAGGAATCAAAAGAATTCTAAAAGCTTTTATCTATTCGCGTGATGGTTTTACCGCTTCTTTTAAAAGCGAAGCAGCGCTGCGGCAGGATTTGGCTGTTTTTATTGTTTTCAGCCTCGTCGCTCTGTGTCTGGATTTAGTCTTATGGCAAAAAATGATTCTGATTTCCAGCCTGTTGTTTATTGTGATTATGGAGCTTGTCAACACTGCCGTTGAAACCGTTATTGACCGCATATCACCGGACTATCATGAACTTTCCAAAAAAGCCAAAGACATCGGCAGTCTGTTGGTTTTACTCTCTTTTGTTAATGCTTTTTTATTATGGGGCGCCTTTTTATATCCGCTGTTCTTCTAAATGTATAAACCTCGGGATTTAGCTATATATATTCACTGGCCTTTTTGTAAAAGCAAATGCCCTTATTGTGATTTTTATAAAAAAACGGCAAATCTGTGTGACGAAGAAACTTTGATAGATGAATATCTCAAGGCACTCCGGCACTATCACGAAATACTGCCTGACCGCGAAATAAAATCCGTCTTTTTCGGCGGCGGAACTCCTTCTCTCATAAAACCGGCCAATATTGCTAAAATTACAGACTTTATATACAAACAATGGCCGGTTGCCGTAAATGTTGAGATTTCACTTGAAGCCAATCCGAATACCAACCGTAAAAATATGTTTGCCGACCTGAAAAACGCCGGTATAAACAGATTATCACTCGGCGTACAGGCCCTAAACGATGCTGATTTGCGCTTTTTGGGACGCACGCATGATTTACAAACAGCCAGACAATGCCTTGAAGAAATTGTGCAAATTTTTGATAATCATTCCGCCGATTTAATCTATGCCCGCCCCCGTCAGACAATGGACGAATGGCAGAAAGAATTGCAGGAGATATGTTCCTATGGCCTGAAACATTTATCGCTTTACCAGCTGACAATTGAAGAAAATACCGTTTTTTACCGCAAAAACATCAAGCCCCTGCCGGATGATGAAGCTGCCGACTTATACCTGTTTACAAAAAAATATCTGGCCGGCTGCGGGTATCCGCTGTATGAAGTCTCTAATTTTGCCCGACCGGATTTCCAAAGCCGGCATAATCTGACTTATTGGCAGGGCGGAGATTATATCGGCATCGGCCAGTCTGCTCAGGGGCGACTGACTCTGGACAATAAATTTTATGCCGTTGATTATCCTTTTCATAACGAAGAATTATCCGTAAACGAACGAGCTGAAGAATTGATTTTGACCGGATTGAGACTGGCCTCGGGAATTCAGAAAAAAACTTTTCAAAACATCATCGGCCGTCCGCTGTCCGAATTCATCAGTCAGCCGGCATTAACCGAATTGCAAGCTCTGAACCTGATTTCCGAAACAGACGATTCTTTAACGGCAGCCGACAAAGGTTTCTTACTCTTAAACACCTTAATAGAAAAGCTCTGCCGTTAATCCGTAATACCATAATTGCCATTGACCAATACAGCCAGAAGCAACAAGAAAAACATCATGGCAAATCCCGTTCGCACAGATACCGTATCCGGAATTTTATAATGTCTGTTCAAAACAAAAATGAACAGCGGGGCAATCAACAGCAATGCCGTCACATATCCCGGATTCGGTGCTGCCCGTAAAGCCATTGTTTTAGCGGTAATAAGCGCCGCACTGAACGCAACCAGATATCCGCCGATTTTCCACATTCTGGCAGAAAAAATTTCTCCTATTTTTTGTTCAAAAGTCAACTGCTTATTCTGCTGAACATAACATTTTAAATTATAGCAGCCGCTGACAAACGTGGCAACCACCAGATAATAGACAATCGACTGCCATACCGAAGATCCGCCCAAAGCAATGTATTTTGTAATAATGCTCATACCCGCCAAAGCAAATACGGCCGGCATAATATAACGCGCCGTTTTCCGCGACACCCGTGTCTGTATCATCTGCCAGTAACAAAAAGTAAAACCGAACAAAACCAGAAGCAAGGTAATAAAAACATTGCCGTTTCGCATCAGGATAAAAAATTCATCCGGCGTTAAAATCCACCATAAAAATGTCGTAACCAAAACCGTAATGGCCATAAAACGCGAAGTCGGCCCTGCCCCGTATTTTGCCGAAGAAAAAAACAAATGCGAGTCATAAATGCCGATAAGCCAGCCTTGAAAAATAAGCAGTCCCCAGTAATAAGCACTCGTCGGTACCGGAAAGAAAAACAAAAACGGCATAAATAAAAATGATATGCCAAAACCGCGCCAAATACCCAAAATATAACCGTTTATCTTATAATGCTGGTTAAATAAGGTATAAACCGCCGTAAAAAATCCATATATCAAACTATTGATAATCCATAACATAAAAAATATGTAATCGGCTGAAAACAGATTTCAAGTCAGGAATTTTTTTCCAGTTCTTCCGCTTTAAGCTGAACTTCCAACCACTGATTTTCCATATCTTCGAGCTTTTGCTTATTAGCAGCCAGTTCGGTTGTCAAAGCGTCGAATTTCTGCGGATCATCCGTATAAAGATTGGCATTACCCAAAGCCACTTCCACGGCTCTGTTTCTTTCTTCAAGCTTTTCAATATCTTTCGGCAGATTTTCCAAAAGATACCGTTCTTTATAACTCAGTTTCTGTGTTTTATTTTTTTCTCTGCATTTATTCTCTGTCTTGGGCGGAAGTTTCCGGCTTTCGGCTTTAACCGGTATTCCCTTCAGCTTTTCCAGCAGTTCCGAATAAGAACCGACATGTTCATAAACCGTACCGTCCCCGCGCATATATATCAAAGATGTCGCCACCTTATCCATAAAATCCCGGTCGTGACTGACAATCAGAATTGTCCCTTCATATTCATCCAAAACTTCCTGCAGCAAATCCAGCGTATCCATATCCAAATCATTTGTCGGTTCATCCAACACCAAAAAATTTGAAGGTTTGGCCAATGCCTCAGCCAGCATCAGACGATTTTTTTCACCGCCGGAAAGCGCAGCAACGGGACATTGTGCCTGATCCGGCTTAAACAAAAAGTCTTTCAAATATGCCACCACATGCCGAAAATGACCGCGTACCCAGATATGATCGCCTTCATTGCATAAAGTTTTCCAAAGCGTTTTTTTCGGGTCAAGCGTAATGCGGTTTTGGTCAAAATACGCCTCCTCCAGATTTTTACCGATGCGTACAAAACCGGAATCCGGTTCCAGACGTTTGGTCAACAGCTTAATCAGCGTTGTTTTTCCGGAACCGTTCGGACCGACAATACCGATTTTATTACCTTTAATAACCCGAATGGAAAAATCTTTGACAATTTCCCGCCCGCCAAAAGATTTGCAAACATGTTTGGCCTCAATAACCATTTTAGAACGCAGCGCCGCTGTTTCCGTTTCCAAATTGACGGAACCGGTCATTTTAATTTGTTCACGGCGTTCCTGACGCAGTTGCTGCAGACGGCGCAAACGTCCCATATTCCGGCGCCGGCGTGCTGTCACGCCTTTATGCAGCCATTCCGTTTCTTCGGCAATTTTTTTATCCAGTGCTTTTTGTTCGATAATTTCTTGCTCGATAACCTGATCCTGCCAGTCTTCAAAAGCGGAAAAACCTTTATTGTTACGCCGCAAAATTCCCCTGTCCAGCCAGAAAGTCGCCTGAGAAATATGGTTCAAAAACATTCTGTCATGGCTGATAACAATAACCGCACCCGTAAATTTTTTGATTAAATCTTCCAGTTTTTCAATTGTTGTAATATCCAAATGGTTTGTCGGCTCATCCAACAACAGGATATCCGGCTCACAGATAAGCGCCCGAGCCAACGCCGCCTTGCGTCGCTCGCCGCCGGAAGCCTGTTCGGGATTTTGCGCTTCATTGATATCAAAATATTCAATCAGCTTATCGGCACGATAAGTCTGAGAATGTTCTTCCTTATCCAGTCCGGCTTCCACAACTTCGCGCAGAGTTTTAAATCCCGTAAAATCCGGCTCTTGCGGCATATATCCGATTTTTATTCCCGGCTGCACGAAAAATTCGGCATCATCGGGTTCGATATCTCGGGCAATAACTTTCAAAAGCGTTGATTTACCGCAGCCGTTACGGCCGACAAGACAAATTTTATCTCCCCGATTGATATACAAATCAACATCAGTAAACAACGGGGTCAGGCCAAAACTTAATTTGGCACCGCGAATTGTATAAACAGGAGCTTCTACAACCATTTTTTCTACCTTTCATTGTCTTATCTAAACTAAAAAAAAACAGAATACAAGGATATTTATCGGACATTTTATTTTTTTATTGAAAGGTTTTATTTTTCGTATTATGATGCACGGAAAACTGATAAATAAGGATATTATGCCTATGAAAAAAATTGCTTTTTGCAGCTTGCTTTTGTCATTTATTGCTGCAGCTTCCTATGCCCAAACCGTTGATTTATTTGATGAAGAGATGCTTGATTCGTCAACAAAATCCGAAGTAAAAAAAACAAATGACATTCAGCCGTTGCAGGAAACATTAAGCGAAACAACCACAGAAGAAAGCACGGATACCGGTACTGATACCGAAACCGGAGAAGAACAGAACAGCAGTTTTTTAAGCTTTATAACCAAACCGATATCACTTCTTTTTTCGGCCGATGACAAAATCAAAACGGCTGACGGCAAAGAAGAAACCTTTTTGGAAAAAAGCATCCGTCAGGCTCATGAAGGAAAACTGGAAGACCAGCTGAATCTGGGGTATATGTACCTTTACGGCACCAACGGCGTCGGGCAGGATTTTGCCAAAGCTTTTGAATATTATGAAATGGCGGCAAACCAAAACGACCCTGTTGCCTTAAACAATCTGGGAAGCTTGTATTTCAACGGCATCGGTACAAAAGTTGACCTCAAAAAAGCCGTCGAATTATTTTCAAAATCGGCCGAACTCGGCAACGACAATGCTGCCGTAAATCTCGCCTTTATACATCTTAAAGGCGGCGTCAAAAGTCAGGGACGCAACAAAATTGCCGTAGCTCTTTTCAAAAAAGCGGCCGAAAACGGCAACAACGTCGCCAAATTTATGCTGGGTTATGCTTATTATATCGGCTTTGTTTATGAACAAAACTATGATTTAGCTTTTAAATATATCAAATCTGCCGCCGCCAAAAGCAGCAATCTTGATGAAGCGCAAATTGTTTTGGGTGAAATGTATCTGAACGGCCGCGGAACCGTACAAAACTACAATAAAGGCATCGCTTCATATCGGGCCGCCGTCAATCAGGGAAATTCCGAAGCTTATATGAAATTAGCAGATATTTATAAAAAAGGAGAGATTACACCGGTCAATCCTTTGCTGGCGCATTCCCTGTACAACATTGCATCCGTACAAGGCGAACCCGGCGCTGCCGAAGCAAGAGATAAAATCGGTAAAAAAATAAAATTGGAAGAATTGCTGCAGGCTCAAGCCAGCGCCCAAAACTTCAAACCGGCACCTTCCGAATTAACAACTTATGTCCGCCGCACTTTTGGATTTAATATTCGTAATTATATAGATATGAACGTTACAACACAAAAAGAGAGCAAATAACATGCAAAACAGAAGTAAAAAAAGAATATTCAAAAAAATTTTATCTTGGTCGGGACTGTTTTTCTTTGCACTTGCAGCTTTTATGATATATAATCAGCTGTCCAAATATTCTCTGAAAGAAATTAAAGACGCCATCGTTGACGTACCGGCAAAAAATATAACCTATGCCTGCATTGCTTCTTTCTTCGGCTACGTTGCCTTGTCCTCTTATGATTTTCTGGCCTTAAAATATGTCCGGCGCAAATTGGCCGCATGGAAATGGATTTTTGCCGGTTTTCTGGGATTTGCCGTCAGCAACAATGCCGGACACGCCATTATATCCGGCGGCGCCATCCGTTATCGTCTTTATACGCGCTGGCGCATAAATGCCTCGGATATTGTCAAAATGGTCACTTTTTCGGGCTTTACTTATCTGGTTGCCTGTTTCTTTTTGGTTTTATTGGGCTTTGTCTGCTCACCTGACCATGTTTTAACGGCAATTTCATCACCTTGGCTGAACTGGACATTGGTTTTGGTATCGGCAGGCGGTCTGCTTTTTTACATTTTAGGCAGCACCTACTATAAAAAACCGATCATCATCAAAGATATCGAATTTGACACACCGGGGTTCAAAATGGCCGTAGCTCAGGTTATCATCGGCAGTCTGGATATTTTGATGGCATCACTGGTTCTCTATTCTGTTTTAGAGCACTACATTGATATTCCGTTCGTTACGTTTATCGGAGCCTTTATCATTGCGCAGATTCTCGGCGTATACAGTCAGGTTCCAGGCGGTTTAGGCGTCTTTGAAATTGTTTTTGCCAAGCTGCTGCCGGACGATCAAAATCAGGCGACTTTATTTGCCATATTGATTTTATACCGTATCATTTATTATCTGTTGCCGCTGATTATTTCGGGTATAGCTTTACTGGCTTATGAATTTAAGCTGGCCGGCCGTTTTTCCGTAATTAAAAAAAGTAAAAACAAATAAAAAAAGGTATTGACAACGAACAAAATACACTGTAATAATCGTTTTGTTCTTGGCGGGGTAGCTCAGTTGGTTAGAGCAGCGGAATCATAATCCGCGTGTCGAGAGTTCGAATCTCCCCCTCGCTACCAAACGTAAAAAAAGACACCTTCGGGTGTCTTTTTTTGTGTTTGTGCAGGGGGATGATGAGAACTCGGAGAGAGAGTTCGACCACAAACGAAAGGCAGACGCAAGTATGCCGGTGAGCGCAGCGAATGAGTGCCGGGGCGGCATTGCCAATCTCCCCTATTCTTTAAGGCAATAACATTTTATATATGTGGAAATAAAAGGTACGTTTAAAATCAACAAAGGAGAATTATTAAGATGATGATTAAAATCAATACCTTAGCCATGTTATTGGCAACAACTTTTTTGAGTTCAAACGCCATAGCTGCCGAAGTACCGCAAACCCTGACCGAAATCACTAAAGAAGAAGCCGAAACTTCAACCGCGCCGGTCATTACAAAATATACAAAAAATGACGACAACACACTGACTGAAAAATATTATAAAGTCGGTATTTCTGAAGTCGGAAGCGGTGATAAAACAATTTATTATAAATGGATAAAAGAAGACGGAACCATCAAATTGATTGAAACATCTTCTGCTGAAGACGCCGATATAACGGTAAAATATGGAAAAACCGGACGAATGGTTTATAATACCCAAACCTTTTTATCGGGTAATGTTAATGCTGATTTTATCGGAATTGTTAATGAAGAAGCAAGCAATCCTTGCGGAGGAACCATTGTTGATGCTGAAATAATAAACAATATTACAGGTGACTTTGTTCATAACAACGTTCAGTTAGAGGAATCAACTGCTCTTGGCGGCGCAATTTTCATTGATGAGAACGGCGCCGAAATTAGTGAGATTCTCAATT
>JAUNIW010000048.1 GCA_030523245.1 Pseudomonadota bacterium | reverse complement strand
GTTTTTCAGCCAATTCTTTCTTTTTAGCCGCTTGTTTTTCAGCTAATTCTTTCTTTTTCGCTTCGAGTTCGGACTTTGCATTTTCATTAGCCTGAGCAGCGCTGTCAATTTTATTCTGGGCTTCCTGAGCTGCTGAAACCAAGTCAATTTTTGCCTGAGCAGCACCGGCAGTTAAAACGGCAGCGACGGCCAAAATCAAAATCTTTTTCATTTTCTTCTCCTTATGAAAATTATTACTGAATCAAAAAAAATGATAACAATAAAAAACAAAAAAGCAAGCCGTCTTCTTTGTTTTTTGATTTTTAATAAGATTTTTGTTCAGTTCAACAAGCTGGTTGAAATATAATTATCTATGCCGAGTTCCTGATGAAAAAGCAAAACAACGCCAATCAGACCGGCCAGCAGCATAAAAATAATCAGGATGTTTATAAATCCGGATGTTTTTTCCGGCAGTCTGGCATTGATTCCTTCATCACAGGCATAGCTGACATAAATCCGGCAAGCCGAAATAATGTAAAGCGGGCGGAAGATAATCATAATGAAAAGCAAAGCAATAATGATAGGAACGCCGGCCAGCAGGTAAAAAGAATAGATATCGTTTTTTGCCGGCATATTGTCGAGGCAGATGAAGAAAAATATTGTTCCGACGTAGCAGCCGATGCCGATAATCCAGCAGATGAGGGAATAACCGAGGCGCAGTTTAATCAACGGCAGAAAGCGTTTTTTTATCAAGCTAAGCGAATCGCTGCAAGAATCTTGGAATGTCCGCCCGAACAACAGGGCAGGGATAAAGCCCAGCGTCAGCATTTTCCATACTTGATATGTGGCTTCCCTGATGATTTTGACGGAGCGCGGCGTACGGTCATTCTTTTTGGGCAGGCGTTCTAAAATACGTTTTACGGTCCACCAGCCGTCAATCCATGAAAATATCCAGATTGCACCGCAGCGGGACAAAGCAATTTTAAGGCAGTCAACAAAGGTGGATGGTCTGTTTTGATAGCGTAAAATACAAGAGGCGCTTATACATGCCGTGAAAACCCCCAGAGGAAAAGCCGCCAGACCGACACAGGCCAGCGACCAGACGAGCAGGACAATATTTGCGGCAGTGTTTTCGGAGGAATCCTGGTCGGCATTTTGCCAGATTTCTTCCGGAATCCAGTTTAGTCCCTGAACCCAGATGTAATAGCAAAGAGCAATAACGCACCATTGCAGCACGGCAAAGACAATATTTTCTTTTTCGGTAAAAACAAAACGCAGAGAGGCGGCAATACTGGCAAAAAATCCGCCGAGTGAAGCAAATTTACCGGGGTTTTGGCTGAAATCTGTTTCTTTATAAGCGCGTTCTTTCAGTGCTGTTAAATCTTTTTTCATTTTGAAAAATGACATAATAATCTCCTACAATAAAGCCGTGGTTACTAAAATTTTGTATAAAACATAGTTAGTCTTGTTGTTTTTGTTTCAACTTGAGTAAATTCGGCTGGATTTTGCGTTTGGCCGTGTTACCTATTTGAGCTGTTCGTTCAACTTGTTTTCGGATTGCCGGAATAGCGTCATTCTGGGCAACAAGGTTTTGTTTTGCCGCTAAGTATTTTTCAAAATCAGACTTCATTTTATTTTTAGTCGGAGCTTTATTTTGTGTTTTTGCCTTTTGTGCGGCATCTTTCATTTGTTGTTTGAGTTCCGGCTTATAATTTGGAGATATTTCCCTTTTGATTATAGCTTCGGCAGCTTTTTCCGGTTCGGGAATATTACACAAATGCTCAACGGCCGCACGCGAGGTTTTCAGCGAGGCATCTCCGACATATTGGGCATAATTGTTTGGTTCGTTAACAGCCATTTGCAACAAAGTCAGAGCTTTGTCACCGTAGGTTTTGGTTAAATCCGCAACGGTTTTTTCGGCATTGACAGATTTATTTGCTCCGTTGATTTTGTTCATATAATTGATAATCGCTATCATTTTTTCTTTGTTGTCAGGCGTGGTTTTTTGTTCGGCCGCGTACGATTTTGTCGGTTTCTGAATAACATCTTTGGTCATATCCGGCAATTTTCGATGTTGAACCTCGGAAACGCGGCGGCCGTCTTTGTCTTCCCATTGGCGGTATTCCGGTTTTTTGTTTTTATCAACGGGGTTAATCACTTGATTTTTGACTTCTTCTTTGTTATCTGATTCTTTTTTATCGAAAGAAAAAGTTTTATTAAAGAAATAAGTTGTCTTGGCTTTGACTCTGTTCCACAAGCTTTTATTTTCTTCTATAATATTTTTCGTGTTATTGTTTAGGGCATTAAAAGGCAGTTTATTTTCCGGCATCATATCCTGACGCACGTTAAGATAACCCCGGTAAATCTTATCTTTTTCCTGAATACTATATTTTTGAGTATAGAGCTTGTCAACAGCAGTATTATAGGCTTTGTCATTGCTTTCTGGGATTTTTTCGCCCTTTTCGGCATAATCTCTGGCTGCAGCCTGAACAGCACAGGAGATTAAAGCACTTTTGTTTTTTACAAATTCTGAAGCCTCTTGTTTTTGTTTTTGACGGAAATCAGGTATTTTTTCTCCGAAAATATTTTCATGGGCTTTATTATCTGCCTGTATTCTCAGTGCGGAAATTTCATCGGCTGTTTCCAGATGTTTGCAATATAAGGTATGTTGTAAAAGATTTTGATATTGCTGAATGCTCATGGAACCGTCATAAGGCGGTAAATCATATTTTTTACAAAGGTCGGCGTTGGACAGGTTGTAATATTCTTTGTCAGGGTCTAATAATTCTTGTTGAAGAGCAGATTTTCCTTTTTCAGGTATCTCAACGTCTTTGTCCAGATATTGGGTAAAATCCACTCCGCCGATGGTTAAAGCAATTTTGCGGCCGCGTTCATAATTTTGGTCGTAATATTGAGCATATTTTCCGCTTTTGTCACCATAATAGGCACCGTTACTGGAATTTTGGTCAATGTAAGATTCTCCAAACTCTTCCATCCACATTTTTTGTGTGCCGTTGGCAATCAGGCGCATTTCTTTATCAAAATCTTCTTTATAAGGACTCCCCGGTTTAATTTCGCCTTTTTCGACAGCCTCTTTATAAAATTGGAATCTTGTGTCATTATCATTGTAATCAAAGACAGAAATATCTCCTGTTTCCAGATATTTTTGACGCAAGTTGATAAGGCTGGCCATGTTGGCGGAGACTTCGTCATTCATATCCAGTTTATATGCCATCTCCAGACTGACCGGATATTCATAAAGGCCCTGATTGAAGTTATCACGATGTTTCTGTTCGTGAGGGAGGGTATCTAGTTTGGTCTTTCCGTCCTTATATGAGATTGTAACAGTATTCCTAGAAGGACTATGTACACCATTTATTCCTTTATATGATGGTATAGTATCTACCTGAAAATCAATGTCACGCAGCGGCGGTTGTTTGATTGCAGCGGTTTTTACCTTTTTTTTCTTGTTTTCGGCCATTGATTTTCTCCTGATAATTATATCTATAGTTTATATTCTAACATATTTGTTTCTTTATAGCAAGGATAAATGGACTAAAATGCTGTTTGTACAAAAAAGACTTGTTGCAACAAAACTCTTTTGCTGAAATTTGGGGATGAAATAAGGTTAGTCTTTCTGTTTTTGTTTTAGTTTGAGTAAATTAAGTTGAATTTTGCGTTTGGTTGTGTTATTTGTTTGTGCTGTTCGTTCAACTTGTTTTTTGGTTGCCGGAATAGCGTCATTTCGGGTAACAAGATTTTTCTTTGCCGTCAAGTATTTTTGAAAATCAGATTTCATTTTATTTTTAGCCGGAGCTTTATTTTGTGTTTTTGCCTTTTGTGCGGCATCTTTCATTTGTTGTTTTAGCATTTCTCTGTTTTTCTGTAAAGCAGCATATGATGTTATTGGTTTCAGAATAATATTTTGGGTCATATCCGGCAATTTGCGATATTGGATTTCAGAAACACGGCAGCCGTCTTTATTTTCCCATTTGCGGTATTCCGGTTTTTCGTTTTTATCAACGGGGTTAATTGGTTCATTTTTTATTTCTTTTTTTACTAAAAGAGATGCCGGTTTTATATTGTTATTTTTAAGTGAGGCTAATTGCTGTTTTCCTTTTTCCGGAATCTCAACATCTTTATCCAGATATTTTGTGAAATCAACCCCGCCAATGGTTAAGGCAATTTTACGGCTGTGTTCATAATTTTGATTATAATATTGAGAATATTCTTTGTCCGTATCTCCGAACATGATGCCATTTATGGTATTTTGTTCAATGTAAGATTCTCCAAACTTTTCCAGCCACATTTTTTGTGTGCCGTTGGCAATCAGGCGCATTTCTTTATCAAAATCTTCTTTATAAGGACTCCCCGGTTTGATTTCGCCTTTTTCAATAGCTTTTTTATAAAAATCAAAGCATTCCATATCTGCTTTGTCAAAAACAGAAATATCTCCCGTTTCCAGATATTTTTGCCGTAAGTAGATAAGGCTGGCCATGTTGGCGGAGACTTCGTCATTCATATTCAGTTTATATGCCATCTCCGTACTGACCGGATATTCATAAAGGCCCTGATTGTAGTTATCACGATGTTTCTGTTCGTGAATCAAAACGTAATTACTTTGACTCCAGTCATTCCATTTTTTTTCATCTTTTATAAAGTTTTGAGTAATCGTTTTGGTTAGAGGGGACATATAGGCTCCACGATCATATGTCTGTTCTACGGATACCGTATCTACCTGAAAATCAATGTCACGCAGGGGAGGCTGTTTGATTGCAGCGGTTTTTACCTTGTTTTTCTTGTTTTCGGCCATTGATTTTCTCCTGATAATTATATCTATGGTTTATATTTTAACATATTTGTTTCTTTATAGCAAGGATAAATGGACTAAAATGCTGTATATCAGGGCGTTATATACAAAAAACGCCTCATTACGAGGCGTCAGTTTAAAATTCAGTATGGAAAAATCTAGATGTCCAGCGCTTTGCGATAAGTATCGACAACCATTTCCTGTTCGTCACGGTCAGCAGCGTTCATTTTGCGCAGTTTCAAAACCGTGCGCATGGCTTTGACGTCAAAACCGGCTGACTTTGCTTCGGCAAAAATATCCCGAATATCACTCTGAATACCTTTTTTTTCTTCTTCCAAACGTTCAATTCTTTCAATCAGGGAACGCAGACGGTCAACGGCAACACCGCCGACTTCCGTTGTAACATTTTCTTCTGCCATTGTTTTTCTCCTTAAAAAATAAATGCTGCAATGTTTGTAGCAAACAAAATTTATTTTGACAAGTGGTATTTTTATCTAATAGATTCTCTTTAAACTAACAAGTTGTTAACCTATATGGGTATATAACAAAGCAAAATAATTTTTTTGAGGATATATACTATGCCGATAGATACACATACAAAAATTTTAGCGACGGTCGGTCCGGCTACGGCTTCGGAAGAAATGCTGGAAAAACTGGTGCAGGCCGGCGTTGACGCTTTTCGTTTTAACTTTAGCCATGGTACGCATGAAGAACATGCCGAACGCTATCAAACCGTACGCCGGCTGGCCGAAAAATATCAGCGCCATTTGACGGTTATTGCCGATATGCAGGGACCCAAACTGCGGGTCGGAACATTTAAAACCGATAAGGTCTTATTGAAAAACGGTGATACGTTTGTTTTGGATATGAATGCCGAGCCGGGAGACGAAACCCGCGTGATGCTGCCGCATAAAGAAATTTTTGAAGCGGTTAAAGCCGGAGATATGCTGCTTTTGAATGACGGCAATATTGAACTTAAAGTGCTGAATAAAGACGGTTACAGAATGGAAACCAAAATTATTGTCGGCGGTTATCTGTCGGCACATAAGGGGGTTAATCTGCCAAATGTTAAATTACCGATTTCAGCGATTACCGAAAAAGATAAAGTTGATTTGCAGTTTGCTTTGTCGTTAGGCGTGGACTGGGTTTGTCTTTCTTTTGTACAGAGCGTGGAAGATGTTCGTATGGCTCGCAAACTTATCGGTGATAAGGCCTGGATTATTTCCAAACTGGAAAAACCAAGCGCTATGGAAGAACTGGATGCGATTATAAAAGAGTCTGACGGAATTATGGTTGCCCGCGGTGATTTGGGTGTGGAATGTCCGATTCAGACAGTGCCGGTTTTGCAAAAACGTATCGTGAAAGCGTGCCGTAAATATGCCCGTCCGGTTATTGTGGCAACGCAAATGCTCGAATCGATGATTAACAATCCGACTCCGACACGTGCCGAAGTTTCTGATGTGGCAACGGCTGTTTATGACGGTGCCGATACGGTTATGCTGTCGGCCGAAACGGCAACCGGCAGCTATCCGGCTGAAACGGTCGCCATGATGCACCACATTATTACTCAGGTTGAAAATGACCGTTCTTATTATTCTTTTATTCAGCGCGATAAAGATTTGTCCGGTTGTGATGATATGGCCGATGCCATTACTTTTGCAGCGAGCGAAATGTCTGCTGTTTTGCCGAAAGTGGCTGCTATTGTGACCTATACGGCTTCGGGATTTACAACCTTGTCTATGGCACGCGAACGTCCGGATTTACCGATTTTGGCCGTAACTATGTCATTGGAAGTTGCCCGCCGTATGGGAATTGTCTGGGGAATTAAAAGTGTCGTCAATGAAGAAGTTTTCCAAAACTTTGATTCAATGGAACAGACGGCGGTTGAAGTGGCTAAAGCCAACAAGCTCGGTTCGGTTGGCGATTATCTGATTATTACTGCCGGATATCCGATTGGCCGGAGAGGGATGACTAATTTGATACATACTGTTCAAATTTCTTAATTTAGGAACCTCGGCTAATGGTCTATTACTTTTAACTTTTTGTGCTCGTGTACTATTTTGTACACGTCGCAAAAAAGTTAATGCGTACCAGCCTTATTATCTGATGTTACAGTTGTTCGGAATGTACGGTGAGTAAGACGAACAAGAAAATGTACAAGTGTACGGCAGTGAGCAATGCGACATGGAACAGTTTATACAGCGTATGCTGTACGGACGGTTTAACGTATGATGCGGATGAAAGACAGTGCTGTGCGAACGGCAAATGCGAGCATACGTGTCCGGAGCCGAGAGTATGGAGTACGAGCTTAAAGAGCTGCGAATGTCCGAGCGGGCGAGAAGAAAACGACAGAGGAGATTGTTGTGATTATTCGGAACATGCGGACGGTTCAATCTGTTGTCCTGAAAACAAACATAACGAAAACGGCACGTGTGTATGTGATGACGGTTATATACCGGACGGTACGGGATGTAAGCTTCCGAACTGCGGCGGGTATGACGTGACAGATACCTCAAAGTATGATACGAACTGTTATGTCTGCGAAGCCTGTGCGGATGACAGCAAGAAGTTCAGATGCACGGAAAGTATCAAATCCGGTTACAAGCTGGACGGCAGTAAGTGTGTCAAGAAACAAAGTTGTGCTGATTACAGCCTCGTAAGCGAATCAGCATGTGATACGAGCAAGAACACGTTTACGGCAAGCAAAACGGATGATTACGGCGAAAAATGCGGTACCTGTGAGAGCAAGCCGACTTGTCCGGAAGGGTTTGAAAAATCAGTGCCTTGTGCAACGGATAAAGGATTTACATTGTTTGAAAATCCGTCATTCCCTGGATGTTTTGCATGTCAATGCCGTTCTCAGGGTATTATTGACGGAAAATGCACAAGTTGTGCCGCCGAAGGATATACCACAACTGTTAAAGAAGGAATGATATGTGAGATTTGTCCGTTGAATGAACATCAAGGTAAAAACTGCGTAAGCCGTTGTCCTGACGGTACTTATGAGACCCAGAGCGAATGTATTGAACATGTTCCGACTAACTGGTGCGGAAGTGACAAATATACAGGTGCTTGTAAGAAAGGTTCAGTATCCGGTTGCTGGAAACCATTGGGAACAATGTCGAGTATGGCCCGGTTTGATTGCGAAAACGGTACGTGTCGGTTGAGTTTTTGCAAAGCTACAGATGTATCAACCAATGGTTACTGGGGAAGTGCATGTGTACAAGATGTACAATCTACAGGCCATACGTGGAAAGGGTACTCTGAGTCAACCGGATTTAATTATACAGCACATAATGGAGGACTTTCGGACTGCCGTGTAACAACAAGTCAGGATAAATCTTGTACTCGTTCAACAACATATACCCAGACTTGTCATGCACAAAAGATAATTGGTAAGTCCCAATATGAACTGGATGACGGTAAATTCTAA
>JAUNIW010000008.1 GCA_030523245.1 Pseudomonadota bacterium | reverse complement strand
CGATTTAAGCGGTGCAAATCTTGACGGAGCTGTTTTTGTAGGCGCAAAACTGATTGGTACCAATTTTACCGGCGCACATATGCATGGCGTTAAATTTCAAAATGCCGATTTGCAGGATGCCATTTTACTGGATGCCGATTTAGATAATCTTTCAATTGAAGAATTGCAGGAATTGGTTGAGTATCTGGCACTTTATTATCCTTATAAACTCAATTTAACACGTTTGAACTTAACACTTCTTGATTTGAAACGTATTGATTTAACACAAGTAAACTTGCGCGGCGTAGATTTTACGGGTTGTGATTTCACCGGTGTTAATATTTTTGAATTGGATTTAAGCGAATGTATTATATCTCCGGCACAAATTGAGCAGGCTATAGGCCACGTTCCGACAGCACTGGAACTTAAAAAGATTTTGGAGCCTAAACATAAAAAACAAAAAAGTAAAATGAAAGGCATTGATTTAGATGAATTTTTCAGCGGCGGAAGCAGTGGTTTTGATTTGGACACTACCCGTATGTCGTTAGACGTTAATGATTTAGGTGCAAAGGGAAAAGATTTATTTAAATCTTTTAAAAAACAAGATTCTGACGATAAAATTATGGAAAAATTCGGTAAAGAAAAAGAAAACTCTCAAAATAAGTCTGTTGAAAGTAATGTTGATGATTTACGCAAGACCATAGAACAACACAAACGCGAAGTTTTGGAGCGCCGTCAGGAAGAACAGGACAGAGAAGCAAAAGAAAAAATGCGCGAACAGATTCGTGAAAAAATCAAAGAAAATAAAATAATGCTGATGCAGAACCAGTCATCCAGAGAAAGATAATGGAAGAAACTTTATTTTCGAGTAAAATTAAAAGACCATTGGCTGACAGACTGCGCCCGACAAAACTTGAAGAAGTTGTCGGTCAGAATCAGGTTGTCGGTGCTAATGCCCCGCTGGGGCGTATGCTGGCTTCAGGTAAAATAACTTCCTTTATTTTATGGGGTCCTCCGGGGTGCGGTAAAACAACAATTGCACGTTTGATTGCCGAATATACGAATTTATATTTTGAGCAGATATCTGCTGTTTTTTCAGGTGTTGCCGATTTAAAACGGGTTTTTCAATATGCAAAAGAAAGACGTTCGACACAAGGAAAAGGGACATTATTATTTGTTGATGAAATTCATCGTTTTAACAAATCCCAGCAAGATGGTTTTTTACCCTATGTTGAAGACGGAACGGTTATTTTAGTCGGGGCAACAACGGAAAATCCGTCATTTGAATTAAATTCGGCTTTATTGTCCCGTTGTCAGGTTTTTGTACTGAATCGTTTAACGCCGGAAGATTTTGAAATATTACTGGAACGTGCGGAAAAAGAAGAGGGACATAAATTACCGATTGATGAAGAAGCGCGTGATTTTATAAAAGAAATTGCTGACGGAGACGGTCGTTATATCCTTAATATGGCTGAAAGTATCTGGTCATATGCTCAAAAAGGAGAAATTTTTAATAAAGAGCAGATAATAAATATTATTCGTTCAAGAGCGCCGATTTACGACAAAGGCCGTGACGGGCATTATAATTTGATATCTGCGGTTCATAAATCTTTGCGCGGTTCGGATGTTGATGCGGCTTTGTACTGGGTAGCACGTATGCTGGTTGCCGGAGAAGATCCGCGTTATATTTTACGGCGTCTTTTACGCTTTTCCATAGAAGATGTATCATTAGCCGATCCCAATGCCGTTAATCAGGCCGTTGCCTGCTGTGAAACGTATGAGCACCTCGGTTCGCCGGAAGGTGAACTGGCTGTTATGCAGTTAACAGCCTACTTGGCAACAGCACCAAAATCGGCAGGTGTCTATAAAGCCATGCACAAGGCTTTTGATGCGGCTCGTCAGACAGGTTCTCTTATGCCGCCGAAACATATTTTAAATGCACCGACAAAATTGATGAAAGATTTGGGATATCATCAAAATTATGTATATGATCAGGATTTAGAAGACGGTTTTTCAGGGCAGAATTATTTTCCGGACGGAATGAGCCGGTTAAAACTTTATTCGCCGGTTGACCGAGGTTTTGAACGCGAAATTAAAAAAAGAATAGATTATTTTGATAATTTGCGGCGGGAAAAACAAACGAAAATGAAAAAAGTTTGAAATTATAAAAAAATTGAATAAAATCGACTGTAATAAATTATATTAAAAAGGATAAAAATGTCAGGTGTATCTGTTGTCAAAATAAAGTCTGAAGATGACGGTATAAGATTAAACCGTTGGTTTTTGCGAGAATATCCTTCTTTAAGTTTGGGGCGTTTACAAAAACTTTTAAGAACGAAGCAAATAAAAGTTGACGGTAAAAAAGCTGAAACATCAACAAGGCTTTCAGCCGGTCAGGAATTACGTTTACCGCCTCTGGATAATGAAAAAGCCGTTAAATCGGAACAAAATCTGAGCAAAAACGACATTGATTATATTTTATCTTTGGTTATATATAAAGACAAAGATATTATAGCCCTTAATAAACCATCCGGTCTGGCTGTACAAGGCGGAACGAATACAACGCGTCATGTAGATGGTTTTTTGGAAGCATTAAAATTTGAAAATAACGAAAAACCCAAGCTTGTTCATCGTATTGATAAAGAAACCAGCGGTATTTTGTTGTTGGCTCGCAACCGTAAGGCAGCCGACATTTTAACTAAAGCTTTTCGCGAACACAGCCTGCAAAAAACATATTTGGCACTTGTTCGGGGTTGTCCTCAGCAATCAAGCGGAGAAATAAAATTGCCTTTGGAAAAAATAGGCGAAAAGATGGAAGTTTCGGAAAACGGTAAAAAAGCTTTAACAACTTATGAAACATTGGATAATGTTTCTAAAAAATATGCGCTGTTGGCTGCTTCGCCGCAAACAGGGCGTACACACCAAATCCGTGCGCATATGGAAGTGCTCGGTTGTCCTATTTTAGGAGATAATAAATATTATGGAACACAAAGAGTCCGTTTAAAAGAAGTAGCGGACAAACTATATTTACATGCATATAAAATTGACTTGACGGCAATTTATGGTAAAAAAACAATTATCTGTGCCGAATTGCCTGAATATTTTAAAGAAGCCTGTGACTTTTTTGGATTGGAGTATAGAAAATGAAAAAATTTTTAATAATTTTAGCGGTAATTATTTTTGTTCCGCTTATCAGTTTGGTTGTTTTTTTGAAATTAGCCAATTTTAACAACTATAAACCGCAAATTGAAGCTTTGGCACTTAAATATGCCAATATGAATGTAAAAATCAACGGCGATTTAAAAGTCGGCGTATCTCTGAAACCAAGTATAGAATTGAATGATGTACTGATTTCTCAGGCTGAAAATAATCAACAGGTTGCCCAAATAGGTCAGGCTCAGGTACAATTTTCATTGTTGCCGCTTTTGAAAAAAGAAATTGTTGTAGACAAAGTAAAAACAACGGATACCAATGTTTATTACGGTGAAAATGACAGTGTAGAAATTAAAGACCTTAGTGTTGGTATGGAAAGTTTTGATGCGCCGATAAACTTAAATTTTGATACGGTTGTTTCGGGAATACAAATTACCGGAGAAGGAACAACTTCTTCATTTAAGTCCATACAGGATTCCGGATATAACGATGTTGATGCAAAACTGCAGGTTAATGCGCTTGGTTATACGCTGAATTATGATGGCGGGGTCAAGGGGATTTCTAAAGGTCTGACTTCTGACGGTAAATATGAAATTGATTATAAATCTAATAAAATCAATGGAATGATATCAGCTGATTTAACAGGAAAAACACCGTATTTAAAAATGTCTGCTGTAAGCAATGAATTAAATTTAGCTGATTTTTCTGAAGAAAAACAAGCTGAAAACATATGGTTTATTTCTGAAGCTCAGGCTTCTACGCTTATAAAAAATATGCCGATTCCTTATGACAGCTTGAAAATGGCTGATGCTGATGTTTCTATAGATATTAAAAAACTGAATGTTACACCGGATATGGTTTTAACAAATATTTTAACGGATTTAACACTCAAAAACGGTGTATTTAAAGCAGATGTGAAGAATATAAACGGTGGTGACGGCGTTATTAAAGGTACAGCTTCTTTGAATGCCGGAACAAAAACGGCAACCGTTGATTTGAACGGAAACGGTATTGTTTTGCAAAAATTGAATACAGCTTTTGCCGATTCCGGTAATGAAGCTTTGTATGTAAAAAGCGGTGGTAAATCGGATTTTAACATTAAATTAAACACTAATGGCAGTAATACCGACCAATATCTTGAAAATATGAATGGTCAGGTTATAGCCATTATTGATCCGTCCGTTTTGAACGTAAAAAGTCTGGAACGCTTACAGGGTAATATAATTGTACAGATTTTGAACAATTTGAAATTAAACATCGTCAATAAAGACATGAATTTGAATTGCGCCGTTGTCCGTACGGATATCAAAGGCGGTGTTGCCGGTTTTCCTAAAGGAATTGCCGTAGATGCCAACGATTTTTATATTGTAGCTGACGGCAGTGTTAATCTTTACAATGAAAAGCTTGATTTAGACTTACAACCGTTTTCCGGCCGGATTACCGATACCAATGTTTCTTCGGTTCTGGGGTCATTACTGAGTATTAAAGGCACCATATCGCAGCCGAGTATTGGTATAAATAAGACACAGACGGCAAAAACAGTTGTCGGTATCATTGCTACAGGCGGCTTGTATAATGCCGGTGATATGTTATTGAGTGCGGATTCTTCGCCTTGTTACACTGCTTTGCAGGGTACATCTTATGCCGGTCATTTTAAAAGCAGTGATAATGGCGTGAAAAATGATGTTTCCAAATCTTATACGGACACCAAGGAAGTTGTATCCAAGTCTATAACGGATACAAAAGATGCTGTTAAGGATTTAGGTAATCAGGCAAAAGGCTTGTTAAAAAATTTGGTAAAGGATGTTAAAAAATGATAGACTTCAGGCAAGCCGAAGAGGAAATTAAGGCTCATAAGTCGGAAGTTATTGAAAAGCTTGTCAATTTTTCATTTACGGATGTCATTTTGTTTTGGAGTCCCAAAGAAGATATTAAAAAGCTTCAAACCGAAAAGTGGCTGCCGGTTTTGGAATGGCTTGACAAGCGTTTCAGCCTGACTCTCAAAAAAACGGAAAATCTGATACCGCCGCAGCAAAATGAACATAATCGGGATAGTTTTACCGAAATTTTAAATCAGATGAGCTTAAAAAGCCTGACAGCTTTTTATCTGGCGGCCGTCCAGCTTAAATCACCGCTTCTGGCTTTGGCTTTTGTTGAAGATAAGATAACGGCGGCCGAAGCTTTTGAGCTGGCTTATTTGGAAGAGCTTTATCAAAGCGAATCATGGGGCGTTGATGAAGAGGCGGAAAAAAGCCGGCAAAGTATTAAAGAAGAGCTTTTGAGAATAGAAGATTTTTTACACGGTAAGAGTAATGATTAAATGTTTTTTAGTCAGCGGCAGGGTTCAGGGCGTCGGTTTTCGCTTTTGGGTTCTTCGTCGTGTTGCAGATATAGCCGGAATTTCCGGCTATGTTTGTAATTTGGCTGACGGAAATGTTTTGGTTTTGGCGTCAGGTTCCGAAACATCTCTTTTAAAACTTAAATCGTCATTATACGACGGACCGTTATTGGCGCGTGTGGACAATGTTTGTGAAACACCTGAAAACATATCTTATTTTCCGGAAATTAAAGAAGGTGTTTTTAAGCGTCTTTAGTACTGCCGGACAGGTTGTATGTTCTTTTTTTACGGTTATATCAACCTTGTTAATAAAGGAGGCTGAGATGCAAGTAGATAAAACCGAAGAAAATATGAAGCAGTGCCGTTGTATGGGCTGTCCATCTTATTCTGAATATTGTAAACTGAAAAATACGCCGGAAAATTTTTTGAAATCTTTGGAAGATTTACAAAAGATACAGCATTATGAAAAAATGTATTGTGCTTTTGAAAAGAGTAATTGTATTCATCAGGATAAAGGCTGTCTTTGCAGCGAATGTTCAGTTTTCAAAAAATATAATCTGAAAAATCATGATTATTGTTTGCACACCGGTGGTGTTATGTAAAGAAAGGCCTTAAAAAAGGCCTTTCTTTCAACAAATAAATACTTATTTTATTTCTTTAGCTGCTGCTGTATTTTTTTCATAAACGCGTTTGTCATGTAAAAATTTCAGTACCGTAAAAGGAATAGTTAAAACATAAGCCAGCGTAAATAATCCCAATGTGAGCCAAGGCTGTGTCAATAAGCAGCTGACAAACAGGGCAAACACAATCATCAACGGCAGAAAATAATCAGCTTGAATACGTGTTTTTTTCAAAGACAACGTAGGAATACGGCTGACCATTAAATAAGCTACCAGCAAAATAAGTGCACTGCACAGATATTTGTTGCGCAGAATAAAGTCATATTCCGGATAAGCGAACGAAATAAGCAGCGGCATAACGGCAATAGCTGCGGCCATAGGTGCCGGAACGCCGACAAAATAATGTGACCAGTATTCAGGAATTGTCGCATCTTCAAGCATGGTATTAAAGCGAGCCAGACGCATTGCCATACCGGCAGAAAACATCAGGGTAAAAATCCAGCCCCAATGAGGAATGCCGTTCAAACACCACTGATACATTAAAATTGCCGGAGCAACGCCGAAACTGACAAAATCCGAGAGTGAATCCAATTCGGCACCAAATTTTGAAGATGCCTTGAGTTTGCGGGCTACGCGACCATCCAATCCGTCAAAAATACAAGCCAGAAACAAACAGACAATAGCAAAAGTCCAATTTTGCAAAATGGCAAATTTTATGGTTGAAACGCCGGAGCATAAAGCCATAAGTGTAACAATATTCGGCGCCATTTTCCGGAAAGGAACTTCTTTGAATTTTCCGATAGCTTTCTTTTTGATTCCGCTGCGCATGGCAGACTGACGATTATTTTGAGATGTTTTAGTCATTATCTTATTTCTCCTTCAAGACGGGGAGCATCTGATTTTATATCGGCAACAATCGTTTCGCCGCCGATTAAATATTGTCCGACACACACTTGCGGCTCGATTTTTTCCGGCAGATACAAGTCCAGATAAGAACCGAAACGGATAAAGCCGAAACGTTGTCCTGCCATAAATTCGTCGCCTTTTTTAAATTTATCGACAATACGTCTGCTGCAAAACAGGGAAGTTTGCTGCAAGACAAATTCTGTGCCGCTGCTATGCCGGAGGGCAAACAGCATTTTTTCATTATTTATATCATTTTTATTGAACGAACCGGAGATTGTTTTTCCGGCGTCATAAAAGATTTTGCTAATCGTTCCTTTAACAGGTATCCGGTTGATATTAACGGCAAAAGGATTGATATAAATACTTATTTTGGTGTAATTTTTTTTATTCAGCCCCAGAACATCCGGACCTTTCTCGCGTGTGATGGCGATAATACAGCCGTCGGCTGGTGCAATAACTGCGCTGGACAGAACCGGTGTGACACGGACAGGGTCACGAAAGCTGTAAAAACACCAAACAGTAATTAAAAACGAAAAGCAAGCGGCCGGAAACCATATTATCGCCAGAATAAGCGACAAAAAAGCCAGTAAGCTTATAAATTTCCACCCGTCTTCATTGATATTAGGAAAAAAATAATGATGAAGAGATGTGTCGACAGATTTCATTTATATCTCCCCAAAGAATACCGAAACGCTGTTTCTGCTGTATTCTCAAGTTAAATTAGAGGGAGGAATTCCCTCTTTCCGTCTAACAATTAAGCATATTTTCCCGAAAAATACAAGTTTTATGTTGCAAATAGAAAAAAAATTATGTATATAACAAAACAGCAATGCGCTTGTGGCGGAATCGGTAGACGCTGCAGACTTAAAATCTGTTGCCCGCAAGGGCGTGCCAGTTCAAGTCTGGCCTAGCGCACCAACAAAAAAACTCTTCTTTCAAGAAGAGTTTTTTTGTTTATAAATCAAGCCGTTGTTTTTTAGAAAACATATCCCAGATTGAAGAGATAGTAAATATTGCTTTTTTGTTCGACCGGCTTATAAACCGCGGCACTGACGGAAACATCTTTATAATCATACTGTGCTTTGAGGTTCAACAATCCGCTGTTACGCTGCAGACGATTGCTGACAAGTTCATAAGAACCGACCATATTATCCAAAGAAGCCGATGTTTTGTATTTATTACCAAATTCATGATAATAACGGCCGCCGGCTGTCAAAACAACAGACTGGTCTTTGGCCAAATCAAGTTTTTTCTTGATATCAAGTCCGATAACGGATTGAGCCGATACAAGATTGTCGCTGCCGGCATGTAAACCGTTATTATTTTCCTTAATATCATCCATAGACACGCCGGTAAGATTGAAACCGATAACAGGTTCCACATCGGCCGCTGTTGTTTCAACGGTTTGACGTGCTTCGATATCGGCGCCGTAGTAGTAGTTTGTCAAATCGGCTTTATAGGCATTTTCTGTTCCCTGACGACGATAGTGCCCTTTACCAAATCCTGTTTTGAACTTAATCATAGCGCGGAAATTGTCACGGACATAAGATATAGGCGCAAAGATTTGCAGCATGTTGTTGTAACGTGACGAACCGTCATCAAAATCACTGTCCGTACGAACGGCGGCTGCACCAAAACCGGCGCGCCAGTCGGCAGCAATTTGGTAATCACTGAACCCGTAAACGCCGGTAACTTTGTCTTTATAGCCGGAAACATGTTGTTTATTGTCCATTTCCTGCTGATAAGACAGGACATTGACCTGCGAACGGCTGATTTTATCTGTTTTGCTTAAAATATCATTATTTGCCGCACGATTGACATTAGCCAGTACATCCAAGTCCTGTTTAGCCAGATTCGGCAGCATACTGAAACCAAATTCACGATTAACGGCAGCATTAAGGCTGTCCGCGTCGGACATGCTTTTCAAAATATTGAAAACACCCTCGCCTTTTTGTGCGGTATAATTTTGCGCCAGATAAGCAGCCATTTCTTTACGGGCTATCGTATCGTCAAAAGATTTCATTGTCATAACCACATCAATATTGCCGTTATCATTAAGCTGTTTATCCGCCGAAAACAAATACGAGCCGGAAGTAATATCCAAACCGTTGTCTTTACCGACAAAAGAGTTTTCATTGGTATAAACGGTCTCAAAACCGCTTTGGGTAATACTTGCATCGGCAGCAACCACACCTTTAAAGCCCTCTGCGCTGTAGCTGCCGTTTTTGCCGACAGCCATAGTGCCGGAAGAATTGGTTATGGCATCAAAATCAAGTTCCGTTTCAGCGGTAAATGTTCCATTGTTTATAAAGGCAGATTTTGGTCCGACCACTTTAAAAGCAGCCGCTTTAGCCGATTCTTTTTTATCAGGACAAGAAAGACCGTTACATTTTTGGGCAGGATCATCGGCTGTTATGTTTTTACCGCCATCTTCGCTGCCGATATCAACCTCGCCGCCGTTTTTATCAATACCATAAGAGTTTTTATCACCTTTGATAGAGATAGTTCCCAGATTTGTAAATTTTCCGCCACTGATATAAACACCCTTAGAATTTTTAATTCCTGAAACAGATATTGAACCGCTGTTTCTCACATCGCCACCGGAAATATTTATACCTTTGCCTTCATCACCGGTAACGGTGATAGAACCGTTTTCGGTGTTTACAAATTTTCCGGCACTGATATTAACACCGATAGCACCAACCCCGTCTACCGTTATGGCACCGGAATTAGATACCACGGTGGAAGCACCCGAGATGGAAATTCCTGTTGTATTATTACCTTTTACAGTAATGGTTCCTTCTGTATTTGTGAAAGAGCCGTTGCTGATAGAAACGCCTGTAGATTTATTTCCGTTAACCGTTATTGTACCGGAACTGGTTATTGTAGAAGAACCTGAGTCAGAATAAATACCGAAAGAACTGTCTCCTTCAACAGCTATTGTGCCGGAATTAGTTGCCTCGACATTAGGTCCTTTAACAGAAAGTCCCTTTGCTCCCAAATCTTTAACCGTTATTGTCCCTTCATTTTTTAAAGTTCCGTTTTGAAGGTCAATACCTATAGCATCTGCACTATATCCGTTGCTTTCAACCGTTATTTTGCCGGAATTGGTTATAGAAGAATTTAATGAATAAATACCCTTTGGCTCATCGCCTTTAACCGTAATATCTCCGCTGTTTGTAAAAATTACACCGCCGGATATAGAAACACCGGTAGATTTATCTCCGTTAACGGTTAAGGTATTGGAAGTTACTTCGGAAGAAGAACCGGAGGCATAAATACCATTTGAATTATTCCCGTTAACAGTAATTGTACCATCGTTTTTAAAGGATTTAGCGTCTGAAAAATAAACACCGTAAGAATTATCTCCGTCAACCGTTATCGTACCGGAGCTGGTTGTCGAAGAATTACTGTCAGAAAGACTAATTCCTTTAGTTCTTGAACCATTGATATAAATATCACCATCGTTTGTGAAAGTCGCAGCATTTTTGACAGAAACACCGATAGAGTCATTCCCTTCAACCGATATGTTACCGGAATTGGTTGCTGTAGAATTAACATCAGTGATGTAAATACCGGAAGAGGTTGTTCCATCAACAATAACTTTTTCATTATTTGTAAAAGTTGCACCCTCTTTAACTGAAACAGCAGATACATTTGCAGATAATAATTCTATTGTACCAGAATTGGTTATTTTAGAATTAATACCTGTGACATAAATTCCTTCAGAATAATGATTTATAGAAATAGTTCCATTTTCTTCATTAGTAAAAATTCCGCCATTGTTAATATAGATTTCGACATCATTTATCTTACTGGAATTGATAAACTCAGAATGACCGGATTCAGTATTATAAATATAAATTAATCCTCCAGATATAGTTCCAGAATTTTTAAAAGTTCCATTATCAAGAAGAACAGCTCTTGTTTGATGAGATGATGTTATAGTTTGTATATAAATATTTCCTTTATTTTCAGCTGTTGCTCCATTATGAACATAAATACCTTGGGTAGCAGCTGTAGTTTCGCGTATATCAATATCTTTGCTGTTGGTAAAAGAACCGCCGGATACATCAACGCCTATATTGTATCCACCGGAAATATTGATGGTTCCTTTGTTTTCCACTTCTCCGTCAGAGATTTTTATACCGGTACTTTCTGTAGAATAAACATTGATGGTTCCCGAGTTTTCCACCTCACCGCCGGAAACATCTATACCGGTGCTTTTTGTAGAAGATTCCGTAATATCAATCGTGCCGGCATTTGTGGTTGTGCCGCCTTTTACGGTAATACCGGTATTTTCTGACCCTGCGTATAAGTTGATGTTTTTATTATTGGTAATTGTGTTGTCTTCTCCGCCCAAAATAGCTGTTCCGCCGGTTGCGCTTACAATAAGGTCGCCATTGTTTGTTATGGTTCCGCCGGCAGAAGCATCAATAAGCGTGCCGCTGTCATAAAGCGTTAACCGACCCGAAGAACCAATCATGACATCACTGTCTTCGGAAGTTGTTTTGACCATCGTTCCGCCGCTGATATTTTGCTGGGTATTCAAAACCAGTTTACCGCTGACAGAATAAGCCGTCATTGTTTTGGCCGCATCAGGATTACATCCCTCCTCATCGCTGGAACATACGATAATCTGCCCCGGATTATCAATCGAGGCATTACCGCTGATTTGGTAAGCAATGGCGTTTTTGCCGTAAATTTTAATGATATTGTTTTGAATAACCGTACCGTTTTGTTCGGAATTTTCCGCACTGGAGTATAAACCAACGTTATTTTCGCCATAAAGGTTGATTATGCCTTTATTGTAAAGCTGGCTGTTGCCTTTGGCATATAAACCGAAAGAATTCTTTCCTTTAACATTGATAACACCGGTTTCTTCATTGGTAACACTGGCCGGATTTTTGGATTGGCTGGCCATACCTACGGAATAATCCGATTCTACATTTATGGTTCCGGCATTTATGATACTCGATGTAATAAGCGTGTCTTCTCCCAAAAGCATACCGGCATTGACATAGTTATTGCCTGTATAGCCGGCACCCAGTTCTTTATTGGAAGCCAGAGTTATCGTTCCGCCGTTAAAGGCTGTTCCCTGTGCCGTTTCTACGGACATGGCCGCCGCTTTGGCCGTTACCAGTTTGACTGTTCCGTAATTTTCTATCCGTTCGGTTGTGCTGGAAGAAGAATTTGCCGATTTTGTTGTTATAATATTACGGGTTATATCCAGATTGAAATTATCCGGATTGTAAGTTTCTGACGTTTCGCCGCTGTTACCGCTGTTTCCGCTGCTGCCGGTATTGTCAACACTGCCGGCATTATTTGAAGTTGTTTCGTAAATAACCGTGCCGTTATTAACGATTTTGCTGTAATTTCCAGCAAAAACATCAGAATCCACGGCATTGGAATAAATATGGATAATACCATCGTTTTGTATGGTAACATCACCGCTGAAATCATTTTGTATGGCCTTGGATTCATAGGAATATATGTTGATTTCGCCGTTGTTGACCAAAGTGGTAAACGTGCTGTCTCCCGAACCGTATAAGCCGATATTATTTTTATAAGTTGTTGAATTTTTGTCGCCTAAAGTAATTGTACCATTGTTTGTAATGGTTCCGCCGTTGTATGACGCTATACCATAACCGTTGCTTATTCTGAGCTGAATGGTACCGTCATTGACAATATTCGGTTTTATGGCCGTATAAAGACCGGAAACGGTTCCGGAACCTTCAACAGCCAGCATGCCGTAAGACACGCGGGAGTTATAAGCATTTGATTCAAGCAAAATTTTACCGTCTTTATTGTTTTTAATGATACCCGTATGGACGGACTGCATGCCCGCAGCGACGGCTACATCGGCATTAGCGGCCGGATTTACGGAAGAAGAGGATGAAGACGAAGAAGGATTGCTGTCCGGTAAGATAATGTCTATAGTTCCGTCATTTTCAGCCGTGGTATTGGCATCGGCCCGCATACCGATAATACCGCCCAAACCTTTTCGCAGGGTTTTGGTGGTATCAAACGTATAATTTCCCGTATAGCTCAGCTGAATTGTTCCTTTATTGCTGAGATAAGCTTTGTCGGCCCGCTGAATATTTTTGGAACTGTTCATAAATCCGTCGTCCAGATAACTGCCCATTCCGATAATACTGACTTTGATTTCCGAATTACTCAGTCCGGCATCACCGGCACTCAGCTTTATTTTTCCGTAGTTGTAAGCTTGTGATTTTTCATTAACGGCGACAGCACCGGTATTCAGAATCATTGTTTCCATACCGATAAGCGTTCCGGAAACGGAAGTCGAGGATGACGAATTTCCGTCGGCTACACCCTCGGCAGAAGGCAGAATATCGTCAAGAAATGAATCATTGTTACCGCTGTTGTTATTATTTTCGGTGTTATCGGTCGGTGCCGTACTTGCTTTAATGGCGGTTCCCTGAATATCGCCGTTGTTATAAATGGTTGAATTGCTGTCGGCATACATACCGATAATCATATTATCATTGGAATAGCCGGAAAAATTAAGGTCAATTCCGTTTGTCGAAGAATTTTCCACCACGCCGGTACCGTTATTGTTAGCCGTTGAATGATTACTGGCAATCATACCGACGGAAGCGTTAAAAGAATCAACGTTGATATAGCCGTTGTTCATCACATTGCCCTGACCGACGGCAGCCATTGCCGTTCCTCCGGCACCGACCTGTATCTTTGAATTAGTGGCATTTGTGTATGAGCCGTTGTCGGTTGCTTTCAGGCCGGTAGCCAGATATTTTCCGGTTTCCTGCACATCTTTATTAAAAATAATTTCGGCAATTTTTTTGGTATCAGTATTTAAAATTGTAAGTAAACCGTCATTATTGATAAGATTAACAGCCTGAGCCAGTTTAGCAACACTGTTGTTTTCGGAAAGATATTTACCGATATAATCATAACTGTCACTCTCATTGTTATTATTGTTATTATTATGGCTGCTGCCGCCACCGCCACCGCCGCCCAGCGCAATGGCTGCAATACCGCCGCCCACGGCCAAACCGCCTAAAATCCACCATGTTGCCGCAGATATCTTATATTCTTCTTTACCGATTGTTCCATAAGCTTCGCGCGGGGTTGCCGTTACGGAAACAGCTTTTGATGAGTTTACAAAATCATCGTAATGTTCTATTCTTTGCACACACGGATGCCGCGGATTTGCACCGGCAGCCCGAAAAACATTGTAGGTATAGGCATCTTTTCTCTGAGCGGCAATGCACAAACCCGTATCGCCGTTTTGGTTGACGGTATCTATATTCATACCGCGGCGGACAGAAGCACGTAAGGCCTCTACTTCGCCGTTTTGAGCCAAACCGTACATTTTGCTGAAAGACAAGGGTGTAAGACGATAAGCCTGAGCCGAAAAAGGAACGGCAGCTGCACAAAAAGATGCCAGAGAAAGCCAGCCGGCTGTTTTGAGCAAAATCTTATTTTTAAACATATTAACCCTCATCAAAGATAAAATTTTTCTTTCAGGATAAGCTAAAGAACTTAAATTTTGATTAAGGAAAAGCCGTATAAAAATAAAAAAACTCTGTTTCATGTGAAACAGAGCCGTGTATTTTAGTTTTTACTAGTTGTTTTAATTGCAATTTTTTTGAATTTTTGTTTTTCTACCTGAGTTTTAGGTATTAAAACAGTTAGCACGCCATTTGTATAGGTTGCCGCCGCATTGTCATAAGCCAAATCCCAAGGCAGAGGGATTGTTCTTTTGAACATACCGTATGATATTTCTGAAAAATAAGAATTATCTGCAGAAGAAATATTTGTATCTTTCTTTTCGCCGCTGATAGATAAATATCCGTCGGCAGAAATTTGCAAATCAATCTTATCTTCGGGAATACTCGGAAGCTCGGCTGTAACCTTGACGGAATCTTTGTTTTCAACCACCCGAATATGCGGCTCCAGATTTTCTGTTATACTTTCGGGCATATCAGTATAATTCCAAAAATAATTCATAAAATTGTTGAAATCATTACCGGAATGGTTGGATGTTGCAGGTTCCGAATGGCGGCTGCGGTTATTGGCACCGCCGGCCGTCAGGTTTTTCATAAAATACCTATTTACTGATTGTAAATTCGTCGATTTCTTCGATTTCGGAAGCAGAAGAATTGCTGCATCCGCAACCGCAGCCGCTTTTAGATACGGTTGGCTGAGCCTGTTGTGAAGATTTTTTACTGTCGTATGATCTTGATTCTTTTTTCATTTTTATCTCCTTTGATTTTGTTTGAATGACGTAACTTTTTTGTTGTTACGTTCAATGAGATAAAACTGAATTTTGCAAATAAAAGGTAATCTTTCGGTTAATGACCTTTAGTGCTTTCATGATAACTTTTTTCGGTATTTATCTGCCAGATAACGTTTTTATCCGGCAGCTCGCCTAAAATATGACGGACGGCGGCAAAAGATGTGGCCATGGAATGGTCCATATTATTATAGCGGTGCTGCCCGTTGCGTCCGACACAATAAAGATTTTTGAACGAATTAAGATAATCCGTAAGTTTATCAATGTCTTTGTAAGTGTCAAAATAAGCGGGATAAGCTTTTTTAACACGTTCCAAATGGGAGTCCAAGACATCTTTTCTGTCGGAAATAATACCCATTTTTATAAGTTCTTCTACCCCGAAAGCCAACCATTCTGCCGGACTCATATTCCAATAGTTGTCATTTTCGTTGCAAAAATATTCCAACCCTATCCAGACTGTGTCTTCCGGTTTTGCCACGAGATAAGGCGACCAGTTATTAAAAATCTGAATTCGGCCGAGTTTAACGCCTGTATCCTGCACATAAATCCAGCAGTCCGGTACAATATTGTTCAAGGTTTTGATTTTTGTTTTATTTTTAAGATTGATTTTTTTCAAAAGCAGGCCGAGAGTTACAAAATCCCGATAAGGCAAACCTTTGGCAATACGTTCGATTTTGCTCGGAATTGTATCTATGCCTGCGGCCAAATCTTTTAAAGGCATGGAAGATATAACAATATCAGCCGGCATCGTAAATTCTTTGCCGTCTTTTATATAAAGGACTTCTTTAAATTCATCTTTTTTTGTTCTGAATTTGCGGACTTGGGCATTTTTTATAATTTTTCCGCCCATTTTTTCAAATTCGGCAGCCGCTTTTTCCCAAAGCTGCCCCGGTCCTAATTTCGGATAGCTGAATTCTTCTATTAAAGATGTTTCGACTTTTTTTGGCTTAAACGGCAGGATTTTACCGAAAATATCTTTTAGAATAGCCACAACAGACAACCCTTTAACGCGTTGTGCGCCCCAGTCGGCCGAAATTTCCCGCGGATGCCGTCCCCACAATTTTTCTGTATATCCTTCAAAAAACATGGAGTACAATTTGTGTCCGAACCGGTTGATATAAAAGTTTTCCAGCGACGTTTCCGGTTGTTTTTTCAGCAGCGTTTTTAAATAGCTGAAACCGGCTCTGGTTGTTGTCAACAATCCCATATTAAAAATGGTATTAAGATTCATTTTTACCGGATAATCAAAAAATTTTCGCTTGTAATAAATACGGGAAATCCGGCGTCGTTTCAGCATAACAACATCTGTCTTTTCGGGATTCGGACCGTCGGGATTCAAAACCACCGCCCGTCCGGTTTTGATATCGTCATAAGCAGGCGCGCCTTGTAAAGGCATTAGATTATTCCACCATTGCGCAACTTCTTCATCTTTGGAAAAAAAGCGGTGGCCGCCGATATCCATACGGTTGCCGTTATAACGTACGGTACGGGAAATTCCGCCGATAGCGTCACTCTCTTCCAGAATAGTTACGGCATAATCTTTTGATTTTTTCAAAAGTTCAAAACCTGCAGTCAAACCGGCCGGACCGGCACCGATTATTACAACTTTTTTCATGACGGCTCCTTTTGTTTGTTTCCAGAATAATCTGTTAAAATTGAAAATTCGTTAAGAATCTTTGTTATTTAACAAATTTATCCCCTCTTGCCTTTTGCGAAGCAATAACCTAAATTAGAATTAGGAATATGTAAAAATAAGGATTTTTAATGAAAAAAGTTTTTTGTTTTCACTGTCAAAAAGATATTACGCCTTTAACTTTTGGAAAATGGCGGTTTTGCCCGCATTGTTTTCGTCAGACAACGGATAATGGCGAAGGTTTATATTTGGTATGTGATAAATGTGGTGCCAATCTGCCTGTTGATTCAATTTATTGCTTAAAATGCGGACACGGGGTTAACGGACATAGGGATAATGAAAATTTTTTACTGCCGCCCGTTTCAAAAACATGGCTGCATTGGCTTGTTCAGGCCGGATTATTGCTGTTTTCGCTTTTTCTGGCAGTGGGAATTATTTATCTTTCATTTTATTTTTTACTGATATTTTTTGTTTTGGGATTAGGCTATTATTTGTACAACAGTTTTAGCAAATTCTGAGAAAATTGTTTTGTACACAGAAATTTCCAAAGTTTGAAAAAGTAGTTGAACTTATTGTTTGCCTGTGATTCACTGAACAAATAAACTATATATCTGTGATTAAAATGAATTATATTACAACCTTTTTTAAAAAGAATGTCTTAGCAAACAATGTTGTCATTTTATTTGTGATGACAATTGCCGGAATGCTTTTAAGTGTTTTTGTCAAAGGTGAAAATATCATTGATTTGATAAATTACCATTATTATCTGGGGTATAGTTTTGTTTCGGGAGATACGGACAGATATTTAGCTTTAGGCGGACCAAACGGTTTTTTAAATCCGATTTTAGAAGTCCCGATATATCTTTATATCACATATTTTAATGATTATCCGGATATCATCTATGCTTTACAGGGAATATGGTACGGTGTCGCGCTGTTTTTCCTGTTTAAAATTATAACATTGTTTGTTGAACCGAAATCGGTAAAAAACAGTTTGTTTATTTTGCTCTGTCTGATACTGGCCACAACGCGGCAGGCAATTTGGATACAAATCGGTACAAGCACAAATGAAATACCGATGCTTTGTTTGGATTTATGCGGTTTATACATAATTTTAAGGACGCTCAAATTTCCGGAGCGGCAAAATTTTAAAGATTTTATCTTAGCCGGATTGATTATGGGGATTGCCTTAGGTTTAAAGATGACCTCTTCGCATGTTTGCATAAGCGCGGGTCTTATGCTGATTTTGTGCCGGAACAGTTTGAAAATAAGTTATAAAAATATTTGCCTTTTTGCGCTTGCCGGATTTATCGGATTTATTTTAATAAACGGCTTTTTCATGTATAAATTATGGATATTATACGGAAATCCTTTTTTCCCGTTTTTAAATAATATTTTTAAATCGGAATATGCGCCGCCGATACCTTTTCGGGATACTTCTATGATATTTAGGTTTTATTATCCTTTGTTTCCGTTGTTTTTTTATTTTATCAAGGATCCTTTGCGCAGTGGCGAAATAACAGATTATTTTTTTGGCTTTAGTTATGCCGTTCTTGCTTTTTATATACTTTGGGCCATTTGGAAGAAGTGTACAAAGAAAACAAAACCGGATGAAAATCTTATAAACGCGTTAGCCGTATTTCTGATTTTGGATTGGTTTAGCGGAATGTATATGTTCGGTATTTTACGCTATTTTGTGGTATATTGTGCTTTGACGTCATTCTTTGTTCCTTATCTGTTTTTTAAGATTTATCAAAAGTATAATTCCAAGATGGCTTTGAGTTGTCTGTTTATTTTTTTACTTTATGCACTTTTATATAATCCGTTTTTTTATCTCGGTGTTGTTTTTCGCCACAATCTGAAACAATATATTGCCATTGAAAAAATTAACATTCCGGATAATGCTCTGGTAAAACTGTATGGAAATTGTACCTCGTTTCTTGTACCTTTTTTAGCACAAAACAGTACGTTCAAAGCAGTACCTTATCATCATCTGTGTTTAGGACTGAAAGTCTGCGGGTTTTTCGGAAAAGGAGAAGATTTTATTGAAAAATATAAATTTAAGGAAGAAAGAGAAAAAATAGTCAATGCGCATACCGGACCGGTTATCTATTTTTTCGATACCGAAAAGATGAATTTACCTGAGGAAATTTCCGGTGAGGAAAACTTTGACGAAGAAAAAAAGTTAATTGAGCGTTCATTTTTCTTAAAGATGATTCCCATAGAAAAATATAAAGATATGATAGGTTTTCTGGAACTAAAGAAAATGAATCTGTATAAAGAAACGGTAGAGGACCTGAAAAATAATTATTATTGTCGTCAGATTAAGACAAATATAGAAAATCGTATTGATATTTGTGTACCCAGAGAACTGAAACGGCAAATATTAAAAGATGATTATTAATGAGTAACAGAATGAAAAAAAATAACGGGGTAAAATGTTCTACGTATGGTGGAAAATGCGGATGGTTTTTACGGAAATATTTTTCCCGCTATACAAGTTATTGGTATCTGAAGTTACAATATGTTCTTCGTGTGTCATTGTTTAAAAAATATATAAATTTGTTTGAACAAAAAGCAAATAATGGAGAATTTTTGAACCCCTGCCTCGTTTCGGTTGAGACCATTAACAGGTGTAACAGCACTTGCAGTTTTTGTCCTGCCAGTAAATATCAGGACAAAAGACCTTTTTGCAGAATGAGTGAAGAACTATTTAAAAAAATCATTAAAGAATTGCAGGAAATGAATTATCACGGCTGGCTTAACCTTTATGTGAACAACGAGCCTTTTATGGATACCAGAATTGAAGACTGGTACAAATATGCAAAAGAAAATCTTCCTGAAGCAAAAATGCTGTTGTATACCAACGGTACTCTGCTCACACCGAAAAGATTTGAAAAAATAATTCCTTATATTGATAAAATGATAATTAACAATTATTCGGAATCGCTTACATTACATAAAAATATTGAAGACTTATCCGTTTTGATAAACAATACGCCGCAATACAGGCAAAAAGATATATCCATCCAAATTCGGTATATTAAAGAAATTTTGACAAACAGAGCCGGAGAAGCCCCGAATAAAAAATATAAAGATAAAAATAATGAAATATGTATTATGCCTTTTACGGATTTTACGGTTTATCCGGATGGAACGGTCGGTTTATGCTGTTGCGATGCCAGAGAAAAAACAAATTTGGGTAACCTGAACAAATCTACCATAAAAGAAATTTGGGAGAGTAAGCGTTACCAAAGTATACGCAGTTTGTTGAAAAAAGGGAGAACAGGTTATGCGTTTTGTGCCGGCTGTGATTTTATTGATGCCGGTATCAGAAACAGTTTTATGAAATCCGCGCTTATCAAACGAAAGGACTAAAAGTAATGAATAGTAAAAAGACGGAGATATCTTTTATTTTTCCTTGTTTGAATGAGCGGGAAACAATAGAAGGATGTATTCGTGAGCTTCAACAGGTTTTGAGTGCCATGAATATCGATTATGAAATTATCATTTCAGATAACGGATCAACAGACGGTTCTTTGGAAATTGCGCAAAAATATAAAGATGTCCGTATTGTTCACGCGGCTAAAAAAGGTTATGGCGAAGCGCTGAAAAACGGTTTTGCGCAGGCAAATGGTAAATATATAGCTTTTGCAGACATTGACGGCTCATATCCTTTGAACTTTTTGCCGCAGATGTATGAAAAAATCGTGGCTGAAAATGCAGATATGGTCGTTGCCTCAAGAATGAAGGGAAAAATTGAAGACAAGGCTATGCCTTTTATGCACAGATATGTCGGTACGCCGGTTCTGACATGGATTATCAATCTTTTATTTGGTGGAAAACTGAGTGATTGCAATTCCGGTTTCAGAATCATGAAAAACAGTGCGTATAAATCTTGGAAGGTAATGTCTTCCGGTATGGAATTTGCCAGTGAACTACTGATTAAGGCACTGAAGAACAAGGCAAAAATCATTGAAATTCCTGCCGGACTGAACAGAGACAAAAGGTCAAAAGCGCCGCATCTGAATACATGGCGCGACGGAATGAGACATCTTCTGTTTATTTTATCAGAGTGTCCAAAGTTTTTTGAACTTATCGGTCTGATATTTTTTATCACTTTTTCCGCTTTGGAAATGATGTCAATTTTTCTGGCACCGCTGAGTATCGGAAATATTACGATTTTGAATTACCATTCGCAGTTAATTTTTATTATATTGTCATCATTGGGCATACAAATATGGTGTTTTTCGATGATGTTATATATTTTTTCGCCACAGGAAAAGCCGTATAAAATCTCTCAAAAAGCGCTTAATCTGCCGGAAGACAGATTGTTCCTGATTTTAATTTGTTTGCTGATACTTGTTTCTTATTGTCTTTTATCTGTTTTTATAAATTGGTCAAAGGCTCATTTTCAGGAGATAAATCTTATTTATTATATTTTACCTTATTTATACGCCATTACGACAATATCTTCGGGAATATTCAGTTTGTTGAGCGTTCACATCATTAAAAGAAAATACAATGATAAAGCGCCGCGGTAACAATATGTTTCTGCTTGACATGGTTGGGTTTTTGTCTATGATGAAATCATAAAATTATAATTATATAATCAATATTATTCATTTTAAATAATTACGGTGTATGAAGAATTTTATCGTTAATGTATTTAAGGACTCACCTGCTTGTACGGGGCTGGTTCTTTTGCTGATAACTCTCCATCTGACGGGGGTTAAAAGTTTAGCATTACCAATGTCCGAAATGCCAAAAGAAGTCGGGCTGGTTTTATTTTCTTATTGCTGCATAATGGCAATATCCGTGTTGTTTATCCTGCCGAAAACAGAGCAGCACAAGAGAAGAAAATTGATGTGGCAGGTCGTTGTTACGGCAGTTTTGATTCTGACGGTTGCAGCCAAAATGGTTGTTTAATAAAAAATCCCTTGTAACATAATCGTTGCAGGGGATTTTGCTTCCGGTCTTCATAATAAAAACAGTTATGAAAAAAAGAGAGAATATTTATTCTCTCTTTTTTATATCTAAAAGTTTAAAACAACCGGTTTTTTACAGAAAGCCTTTTCTTTTGGCTTCTTCTATGTTTGACTGACGAATGTGTGCCAGACGGGTTGCCTCCCAAGACATACTGTCAGAATCAAAAGGCTCATGGATAAGGCCGTGTTCTAAACAATAGTTGTATGTATCAACACCATATTTTCGGCAAAACTCATCTTTGGAACCTTTTTTCCGGCTGGTAATGTATTCAATAATCTGAATAATAAATTCTTCCTGTGTCATTGGAATCGGCTTTGTCCAGATTTGAGAAATGATGCCTATCATACAGACAGCCGCAGCAAGAGAAGCAAGAAAATTTGCAAGATCCCTATATAAGAAACCGTTCATACAAAAATATCCGGCAATAAGTATTGCTACAGATAAAAGAAATGTAATAAAGATTTTTGTTTTCATAATGATAATTTTTAATCGTTAAACATAATTATAAAATTCAATACCCGAATATTACAAATAATATAGAAAAAATCAATAAAAAAATAGAAAGCCGATTTTAGAGTCAGCTTAATATAATTGGCTGAAAGACCGTAATTTTGTATGATTATCTTTATAAACCGAGCGAAAATGCGGATATTATCGCCGGAATTTTATTTTTTTGTACCGGCTAAATAATCTCCGGGTAAAGAACATCCGCGCAGGGCCGCAATTTTATCGGCCATACTGTGACGGGTATTGCCGGCAGTCGGATTGTTTCCGGCCGGTTGCGTAGCGGATGTTTGTAAAACCGGCTGGGTCGCCGCGGAAAAATTTTGTTCTTTATTTGCCGTCTGAAAAGCGTCCAATAAGATATCAGACTGATCCGGAAGGTTTTCTTTGTTTTCCAGAAAATCCTCTTCATTTGCCAATATATCGAGTTTATGACGGACATCTGCTTCAAAAGAAGCTGCCTGAGCCAATAAAGTTTCTTTTAAAATTCGTTTATCCATTGTCCGCTTCCATAATAATGCGTCCGGCTTTATTCAGAACAAGACTGTCTAAAACCCAGCGGTTGATTAAAACGATTTTATCTTCTTCTATTCCCATGGCTTCGGCCGTATTGATGATAACATCAAGTTCGGCGTCATCAAGTTTCTCGTCAACATTAGCCAGCACGCAAAGTTCTTTAATCAGTTCCAAAGCATGGCGACGGTTGGTAATATGAGCTGCTTCCCGAACATAATCAATGTTTGCAGCGGATTTTGCAATATCGACAATCAAATTGATATCAATGTCAAAATGTATGGCAATGGCTTTTAGAAATTCAAGTTCGGACGCATCAACAACGCCGTCAGCACGAATAAGACAACATAGCACTTTGATAAAAATAAGTTTTTCATCATAACTTAAAGTTTTTATATAATCATTATCCATAATCGTACTCCTCTTACTGGTGTAAGAGTATGATGTAAACATTAAGATATCTTTAAAAACAAAATTTTTTGCAGGAATCCAGAAGTTTCTACCTGCCGGCAAACTGTTTTTGTTTCTGCAAAATCATGGCTGTTTGAGTTTTTGAATCATTGTTGTTCTGTTTGGTTTCGGAAAAACCTGTTGGAGCATGAGCTTTTTGAGCATCAGTCAGCATTTGCTGTTTGAGTGCTTCCTTGGATATTGTGTTTTGTTGCCGGTTATCGGTTACATTTAGAACAAGGGAGGCATTTTCGGCCGGCGGAATTTTACCATTTAAATCATAAAATTCAGCTTGGACTTGTCCGTTGTTATCTTGAAATATCGTGGTTCCATAAGGTTTTCCGTTAAAAAGAACGCTGGAAGTTTTTCCATTTTCATCGGAAGTCTGTAACAGGTCGACTTTATCATTTTCATGCAGTTCTATTTTGACACCTTTGTCATATAAATCAACTTGTGTAATTTGACCGTTCTCATCAAAAGTAATATCTGCACCGTGTTTTTTACCGTCAATTTCAGCAAATTGACGAGACTGACCGTCTTTATTTTGAATATGCTTGATTTCGGCATGTTTGTACATTTGTTGCTGTTCGGAAGATTCTTTTGTCTGGGTGACGGAAGAATTGTTGTCCGGTTTTTTATGAGTTTCGGTTTCTTTGTTTTTCCATTCAAATAATTTTCTGCCGCCGGCAACATATGCTGAAGATGTTGTTGTTTTGGTTGTGCCATCATTTGTGCTGTGATTCTGTTTAAACCCGATTTTATGGGTTGCCGCTATAGCGGATAGTTCGTCTTTTTGTTCATCGAGCAGTTTTCCTTCGGCATTCTTTGTAACAACGGATTTTTCTCCGCGTAAAGAAACACCTCTGCCAATACCTCCGATTAACCCCTGATAAAACTTGGCCTGTCTGGAAACGGAAGAAGTTGTTGTTTGTCCGTTTTCATCTGTTGACTGTTGTCTGCCGGCATAAGAAACTTTGGCTGATAAAGGAGTAATATATACGGAAGCACCAATTTTTTCTTTATTTTCATATAAAAGTTTTCCCTCTGCGTCATGAGCAGATTTTTCTCTGCTGAAATGGGCATCGACAGAGGATGTAAGATTAAGAAGCTTTTTTGCTGATACAGAGATTTGGGTGCCGACTTCATAAGAACGGGTGACACTGCCGTTTTCATTTTTAAGAGTGGTTGAATGCGCCTGCTTAAAACCGGTGCTTGCATAAAGAGGATTAAAATTTACGGAAAAGTTATTACTTGTTTCTTTTTCGGGAGATTTCTTTTGTTTGGAAACAGAAAGAGAAATTCCGGAAAGAAGACCTATTTCCGTTGACGTTTTTTTATGACTTGATTTTTCAACAATATTTTGGTTGGAAAAGTGGGTTTTTTCTTTTGTATTTTCGTACAAAACAGTGTGCGGATAAGCTGTCAGTTTGGATGTTTTCTGCGCAACATATCCCGAACCGGAATTATTGTCCAGCACGGCTTTTACGGAAGAAGAATCCCGTTGAATATGATGATGAGGCGTACTGAGCTGAACCATTTTGTAATGGTATGTTGTTTGGTCTTTTTTCATTCGGAGTTTTGTTGTTTCTTTGGTACGGCCTTCTTTAGAATGTTCAACGGAGCTTTCTTCGGCTTTGAGGGTTTTGCCGCTGTCGGAATATCTGATTTTATAAAAATCCCCGTTATTTTCGTTAACAGCCCGAAATTTCTTTAATTGTCCGTTTGAATCATAAGATACTTTAACGGAATCTTGTCCGTCTTTCCAGCATACACTGTGATTTTCCGAATCATAAGTAATTGTTTTCTTTATTTCAGCAAGTTGTTCATCCGTAAAATTATGGGATAAGAACTCATTAAAAGCTTCATCCATATGGGGTTAGCCTGCTTTATTTCTTCAAGAACCGTACGCATCATTTTTCTCCAGACAATTAAAGAATAGCATAAAAAACAGATTTTGACAAATCATATTTTATGCCTGAAATAAGAGATAAAGCAAGCTTTAGCAGATTTACTCGCGGACTTTCTGTCGTTGCAGATTATTCGTCTGTGTTACCTGAACAGCTCGTGTTTCGCTCAGTTCTTTGATTTTGTCTTTATTAAAGACCAGAGGAAATCCTTCTTCTTTGCTGACTTCCAGACATTTCAGAACATTCTCGGTTACTTTTGCATCCCGACCGAATAATCTGATTAAAACAGGAATATCCTTACCGTAATTTTTCAAATTGTTATTTTTGGCACACACCATACCGTAAGCAACCATTTCTTCGGAAAAAGGAAATTTTGGATTTTCTTTTATAAATTTTCCGGCCTGTTTTTTTGCTTTGGCATAATCAAAAATATCAATTTCATGATTAAAAGTTTCATTTGCCTGTTTTGAGAGGGAAGAATATGTATCATAAAAAATATTCCGGATTTTTTCAAAACGCTGATAAGCCGTATCATTGTTTTCATTTGGTTCTACGATAATCGGAATACCGTTAAAGTTACCATAAACACAGAGCTGCTCCTTATTGGCTATGCCGCACATCGTTTTAATCAATTCAAAATCAGAAGATTGTTCATTTTTACAAAAAACAAAAGGATTGTCCTCATTCATATTAACAAAGTATGCATTTTGGTTATAGCTGTCTTTTTCGCCGTTTTCTTTATTAAATTTAGGAGATTCGGTTAAAATTATTAAATCAATACCGCTGACTTTTTGAGAAGGAGAAAGATAAATTGTTTTTTCTTCTTCATTTTTATTTGTAGATTTTGCCATTAGTTTGGAAGCCAGAATTTTATTTTTTATTTCACTGGCACGGCGTTGGGCTTCAAGAGCTTGTTTGCGGACTTTAATTTCTTCAGGAGATAAGCGGGGCATGAAAATAATCTTTTTATTAAAATTTATACAAAAATACCATAACATAGATTAAATGGATAAACAATACAAATTTTTTGCAACATATTAAAATTTCTCTGACAATCTGATTTTTTACGGAAAATTGCCATTAGTCAGAAAATAAGTCGGTTTGAGGCAAAGAATAAAAATTGACAAATAATCTGAATAGTGTTACTATTCTGTTAAATATTCAGGAGAACAGTCAATGTCACAAAAAGATATTTATTTAGGGCATATTGAAGAATTTAATTCGTATGGTATAAAAAAAGATATTATTATACAATCCGGTCAGAACGGAAACATTGCAAAAATTCTGTTGCCGAAAGAAATGCAGGCAGGTTGTATAAAAGATGCTCCGACTATTGGTTTTCTCTTGGGACAGGATAAATCAGAAAACGGTGAGGATTATTACACAATCAGTAAAAGTTATTTACAGGCACTTCTGAACACTGGCGTAAATATACGTTTTCTAGATTATGAAAATCCTTATAAGCAAATGAATGATTGTGATGCGGTTGTTTTACCGGGAGGCGTCTTTAATAACCCTGAGAGTTTTTATATAGACGGAAAGATTCTGGGAGATAAAGTCGGAAAACGTTATTTTGCTTATCGGGCAGTAATTGCAGAGGCTTATAAAAAACATAAGCCGATGCTTGGAATTTGTGCCGGTGCACAGATGATTGGTGCTTTACTCGGAAATATGAAAATGTACAGAGATTTAAAAAGCGAAGTTGTTCATCCGGCAATTCACAAACCCAAAGCAGAAACTGATGTGCGCATTCATCAAATTAAACTGTTAAAAGGAACACCGATTTTTGATATTATGGGAATTAAGGAAACCAATGACAGGATAATGATTAACTCTCGACACAGCCAGTCAATGGTGCATAGCGTTTTGCAAGACTATGTTGTTGGTTCACCTAAAGTTAAAATGGATATCTATGCTGTTTCGGATAGTGATAATATCCCTGAAATATGGGGCAATAAAGAAGCCGGTATTCTATGTATTCAGGGACACCCCGAAGATTTAGTCAGTGATGTAAAAATGCAGAATCTCTACAATTATATAGCCCGTAAAGCAAAAGAATATAAAACAAAGCAAAACTTTTTGCCTATGAAAAGAGATGTAAATTCCCGCTGAACGAGGAGCAAAACCGAATATAAAAAAATCCTTATGTCGGAAACATAAGGATTTTTTCTAAGTTGAAACAGTCTAAAGTAACTTTCTTTTTTTCATTTCTTCCTGCAGTGCGGAAAGTTCTTTTTTTCGCCAGAAAGTCTGATGTTTTTCATAACAACCTGAAACCTCACGAAACTTGTCAATAAGCAACTCATCAGATATTTTGCCCGGCAGTTGTCTTTTGGTAATTTCTTCAAAAATTTCACGACATTCCTGCCCTTTCCAAAAAGTCGGCTTTTTTTCATAGTATTCGGAAAGGTTTTGAAAACGTTGAAAAAGCTCGTCATCTGGTATAAGCCTGATTTTCAGGGACAGCTCTGTAAGTTTACAAAGCATAAATCTGCTCAATGCGTAAATGCCTAACAGCAAAAAAAATATTAAGCAGATACTTTCATAAGAAATAAATAATGTATTCATAATATATTTATAATAAAGTTTGAGCCGATATTATAAAAAAGTCATTAAAAATACAAGATATTTTTTTCGATGAGACAGAGGGAGTGTTTTCCCGACTGATAAGTTTTAAGGGTTGCGCTGTTTTCTGTTTCTTAGAATATATTCTTTGGCATGTTCTTTTTGAATTGTTCCGGCTTTTTTGTTATCTTCTGAAAGTTCCTGTGTAGAAGGATTTCCTGTTTTTCCGATATCATTTTCCAAGCCGGCGCGTTTAAGATGTTTTCGTATGCCGTTTAATCTGAATTGAAGCTCATCTTTTATGTTTTTTAGTTTTTTTCGTTCTTCTGCTTTTTTTCGTAATTCAGGGTCTTTATATTCAAAACAGCCGGTCCGTTCGTCATATATTCGGACAGGCGCATTCTCAGATAATACCATTTCCGGTTCTTTTGGAGAGGATACAGGAATATTTGTTTCTTCGTCGGTATCCGGAACTTCTTCAAACTCATTCGTTTTTTCATTAAATCTGATGCCCATTATCTGTCTCCTCTGAAAATTATATAACAAATATAGCATATTCTTTGAAGAAAAGCAAATTTTTTAACTTGTAGAACAAAGTTGTATTTTGATTTTGGGCTTGATATTTTTTGCTGTTTTAGTTATAAAAGCAGATACAAACTTATAATTATAACAACAAATTATGAATTAAAAAATTATTGCGTATGAAAAAGTTATTGGTTTTGTTTTTTGTCTTGCTGGGCATGACATTAACAAGTTGTTCTTGTTTTGACAGCGCCCCGATAAATCCTAAAATTATAGGTTCGGGAAATCTGCAATATGATGTGAAAAGCGGACTTTGCTATGTTGTTATTGATACAACGCAGTACACCGTTGCTCAAATAACCATTCCGGATCATAATCCGCGTTCCATGAGTATAACACAGGACATTCAGCCCGTCGAAGGCATGCTGGTAACCCTGTTTACAGCCGAGCACCGAACAGGTATACAGGCTGTCGCCGGTAAACAGTCCGTCCTGCAAATTGAGGAGTTGTATCATGAAAATAAGACGGGGTTGATTATTTTGATGAGTATTTTTGTTCTCGGTATCATATGTTTTGGATTTTCATCAACAAAAAAATCGGTGTAGTTCAGACGAACAGACAATCTAAAAAAAAGTAAATTAAAAATTTTCCGAGGTTTACCAGCCTCGGTTTTTTTATTGATTTTTATGAATTTAGGACATAAACTCATAGCTAACATAAAGGAGATTGATATGAAAAAAGGTATCCTGTTATTGCTTTTTCTCTTAGTTGGCTGTGCTTTTCCTCAAACCCCGACTCCTGATGGCTTGATTATTGCCACCAAGCAATTTCGTCCTGAATTATTTACTTCTGGGGCCAGAGGTGAAGTTATTATTTCTATGTCAGACAATGTCTCTGATGACGGCTTTTTCAGCACGAACTATACAAATCTTGTCGCTTTTAGAAATGTACAGTCCGGCGAAGTATATTCTTTAAGTACTTTACTTGGCGAAAAAGCTTATGATACGGCAATGCTTTCTATCGGAACTTATGAAGTTATCAATTTATATCTTCAATATGTTTACCAAACAACCGAAGTTTATGGCAGTATGCAAACGACAACAACACATATTGTAACTGATGAGCATTATGAAGGAGACAAAAAAATCAGATTTACGGTTAAACCTGGAGAAGTCGTTTACATTGGTCACATTGATTTTATTAAAGCTGAAAATACTGTCCGGCCAGACGGGTCAATATCTGTTAATACATTTAAGATTTCTGATAAATCAAAAAATATTCCGGAAGAGCAAAGACAAAAATGGCAACGGGAATTTGGCAAAGATTTTACCGTAGATATTGCAATGGTAAAATAAGGAGAAAATAAATGAAAAAATTGATTATTTTATGTCTGACCATTGTTTTATTAGGCTGCAGTACGACTACCGGAAATTTAAAATTGGAAACTTCTTCTGAGGGTGTTCATAAACAAATGGCTGACCTTACTACTAAAGAGGATGTTCGTCAAAGATTTGGTACACCTAATCTTATTTTTGAAAAGGATGATTTAGAATATTACGAATATAAAAATGTATCAGGACACGGGCGCTATGAATGGTTGTTTCCTGTTTTAGGCTGGATTATTTCATGGTGTCAGGATACATATATCTATACAGAAACTAATTTGTTTATCGGATTTAATAAAAATGGCGAAATTGAAAACTGGGATGTTGTTCAAACACAAGGAACATTTAATTAGACGATTTAAATAGTTAAATTTTTGTTCTGCTTTTTTAATTCCAATAAGTAGAAAAAATCAGAACCGGATATAAAATATCCCAATAAATATAATTTGTAATAAAGTCAAATCCACCTAAAATAAAAAACTGTTGATTGAGGTTTTCATAAACATTATCCCCTCATCCAACAGTTTAATTTATAGAATTAAATCTGTTTAATCCGGATATATAATCATCATGACTGATATATTTAGCAAAATAAAAAGCTTTTATAAATTTATCTTCCGCCCTCTTTATAAAAGGTCGGAAAATTTTTCGATGTAAGAAATCTGTCCTGTTTTATTTTAATGCCGTCAATGAGCCCCTGTACTAAATCAGATTTTATTCTTGGCTGGTGATAGGGTACATATTCTCGCAAAATAGCTTTTTCAGGGTATATTTTTATATATTCGTAGGCTTGTTGAATGCTTTCAAAAATTTCTAAATCTTTGGTCATAGACGCTTCGGGGGTTGCTCTGCGTTCCATTGTATCAAAAGCTTTCCATATAAAAGGTACGGCAAATTTTCGGGACATACCGACAATAGCTTCAACTTCTTTTTTATGCTTCCCTTCTTTAGATATTTTTGCGCCTTTTTGCCATTTTTCCGGTACAATATCTCCAATAACGGCTTCCCCTATGTCATGAACAATTGCCGTTCTGATAATTGACTGAACATTTAGACCTTGTTCTTTTAAATCTTCTTCTAAATGCAATGCCATAATGGCCGTCCTAAAACAATGAGAAGCAACAGTTTCGCAATTTGCAATATTGTACATTTTCGGTCCGCTGCGCTCCAGATGCTTTAATTTTCCCGCTAAAATCTGAAAATCAATAAATTTATCTTCTTTTGTTTCACCTTTTTCTTGTCTTGATTTTATTTCTTTTAACGCCGAAGCAAAGACAGGCAAAGTTACATCTTTTTCATTATATGCCATAAATTCATCTAATCTTGTCAGTTCTGGATATTCTTGCATATATTCATAAGCTTGCAAAATCATATCTGTTTTGTCTAAGTCTTTAACGACTTTTGCCTCTGTTGTCTGACCTTTTTCATATTCATTAAACAAAGATTTTAATTTGGGAAAATTGTACTTTTCAGATAAATCGTTGATTGCTTTTTTCTCTGATTTTATTTTTTCTTCTCTTGAAATTTTTTTATCGGAAGCTTGAAAATTTTCCGGAATAATATCTCCGATAACAGCTTCGGCAACATCATGAACCAGACACATTTCAACTACTTTTGAAACATTAACCCCCATAGATGCCAGTTCATTTTCTTTTTGCATTGCCATTAAAGCCATTCGCCAGGAATGAGAGGCAACTGTTTCTGCCGCAGGTACTCCTCTGACAACCCAACCGGTTCTTTTCAGATGTTTCAAGTCCCCGATTTTTTCCTGAAATTCTATAAATTGCTTGTTATTGACCATACGATTCACTCCTGATTTTAAATATCATAATACAGAGATGATGTAAAGAGTTTTTTGTCAAATTTATTATTTGCCTGAAAAGAGGTTTGTATTAGTTGCACACGTTGGATAATTATATTGTAAGGTTTTCTGCGGCTGAGATTATCGGAAGAGTAAATAGGACGAGGAGTAATTGTTGATAAAATGCGCTCGCAAAGAGGTAAGCGTTTGAATGTCTTGGAGTGGTTAGTCGGTAATGTAGATTAACTTTTTGCCATTAACATTACGATATTAAGTCATTCTCTCAATAAAACGTCTTAATGTGCTGCGTTGGACGCCGAGAATTTGGGCTATTTGTGTTTGGGAAATGCCTTTGGCGAGCAGATTTCTTATTTTTTTAGCATTTTTAGTGAGTTTCAGCTTTTTTGATTCTGCGGAGAACGGCCGGCCGAGTTTTTTGCCTGATGCTTTGAGATTGGCAAGAGATGATTTTGTACGTTGGGAGATAAGATTTCTCTCAATTTCAGCAGCTAAGCCAAAGGCGAATGCCAGAACTTTTGATTGTATATCATTTCCTAATCGGTAATTTTCTTTCAGAGTCCAGACTTGGCAATTTTTATTAAGGCAGGTTTCCAAAATCCGCATAACTTCAAGCAAAGATCTGCCTAATCGGGAGATTTCGCAAGAGATAAGTATATCATTTTCCTGCAAATTATCTAATAAAGTGCCAAGTTTGCGGTTTCTCAGGGCTTTTCGGGAAGATATTTTTTCTTCGACCCAATTATCAACTTTCAATTTATGTTTTTTGGCATATTGTTCAATCTCAAAGCGTTGGTGTTCAAGTGTTTGCTTGGCGGAACTCACCCGAATATAACCAATAACATCCATAGTTTTCTCCTTAAATTTTCTTAAAAAATACAGGTCAATTTATTAGAACGTTTTTGACCGAATGCAAAGAAGTAAATGTGTTCCAAATTAAAAGAAATTAGCTTATTATTTTTACTTGGTTTTTTACAAAAAATAAAATCATAAAAATGTTGACAAAAACGTTGGTTTATGACATAAATTACTTATAAATTAAATTTATCTAAAGGAGGCCGATATGTCTGAATTTATGTATATTAACCCTGCAATGAAAAACCCGAAAACCGGTGAAAATGTTCGTGAAACAGAGGTGAAAAAATTACAAACCATGACTGGTGCAGGTAAGAAAATTGTGGGTTTAGAAATGACTGTCCCGGAATTGGCCGCATTATGTGATAAAAATATTGATCCTCAACATACATATGGAAATGCGGCGGAATGTTGCGCTAAAACAGTTGCTCAAAATGCCGAAAATCTGCTTGCAGAATATAAAGGACAAGATGTTGTTTTTGTTACCAATCGTGTGGATGTAGATTCGATAGCTTCATTTGTTCTGGCAGATAGATTTTTGCAAGGTCAATCAGTTGAATATAATGAAAATGTTGCAAAAATTAATGAACATGATGCATTTCAAGGCGCTAAGTGGAATGGTCCCAAACCTATAGAACAGGCTTTTGATCCAGATAATAAAACAGCGGCTCTAGCTTCTTCGATTAGGGTATTTATGGTAACACCCAAGAATATTGAAGATGTTGAGCAGTTTATTGATACCGGAAATGTTGATGAAACAACAATGAATAATTATCGTATTGTTCAAAACGGTATTATTGAAAGAGTGAAATCAGGTGAAATCAAAACTGAAGTTGTCGGAGGAGTTGCTTATGTAGAAACAACATTATCCTGTGCAACCAATGTCGGATATTCCATGGCGCCGGTGGTTGTTGCTGTGAATCCGGCTATGAAATTGGGTCCTCAAGGCGAACCTTTCCGGAAAGTTAGTATTTGTCAACACGAAGTCGGTTATGCTGATTTGAATGCTGTTGCAGATCGGTTCAATCAAATAGAATCCGGTTGGGGTGGCAGTCCAACCTTTAAAGGTTCAAAACAAGGCGAAAACTGTAATATCAGTTTGTCCGACATTAAAAAGACGGTATTTGCTCATTTAGCGCCTGAGTATAAGGCAAAAGTTACATCTAATACCGGTATTGCTGGCAGCGGTAAAGGCCTTGGAGAATAATATAATGATAAGAGGTGATGAATAATCAGCAAGGTTGATATCTGTAGGTTTTCCAAACGAAATACAATAAATCTTATGTTTTTCAGCATGCAACAATGACTGTGAAACTATAACAAAGGAGAAAAATTATGCCAAAATTGAAACTTAATGAATTTAATGATGAATTAGATAAAGAACAAGGTAGATTAGGGGAAAAACAATTTGTAGAGGAGATAGCCGAGAAAAATACAGCAGATTGGTTAAAACGAGGACGTATTCAGGTTTTAGGTTTGGCTGTAGAAAAATATCTGACCACAAGCGGTTATTCGGACGATACAGAAGCTGGCGATATTAACGATGAACGTTATAAATTGATAGTAAAAGACTTAAAGAACAAAAATAAATATCTACTTAGTTTAAGTAATTCTTATGGAACCAGCTATTCGAGATATAGCACGGCATCATTTGGTCACATGAAAATAGAAAAACTTGAAAAAGACATTCCTCTCTCACATATTCCGACAGAACCAACGATTATTACCGGATTTTCAATTAATCCCGATAACTTGTCATGGGAGCAACAAACCATTTATAAACAGGATGAAGATGGTAATATTGCTCGTGATACAGTAGGTGATGCTATTACTGATGCTTACTGTAGTGATGCCGTTGATGAAAGAGAAAAGGTGATAGAAAATAATGTGTTTACCTATTCTAATTACGGTATTGATATTTATTATCCAAAGGGAGGAGTGTCTGTTAACAAAGAACTATTTACCCCGTTGGCGCGGGCTATGGAAAATCGTCCGGTTTGGATTATTGAGGGAGCGTCAGGAACCGGAAAATCTACCTTGGCCAGCCATTTACAAGGCTTGACGGTATTCGAGACAGATTCCGTTGATGAATTACCGGAAGTAATTAAAGCTGATGTTATCGTGCTTGGTAATCGTTCAGGTTTTAAGCGTGATGATGTTACTAAACGTATATTCGGTCAACCGAATGTCGAAATTATCGGGGTTTCATTTGATAAAACAACTGAACAACGAGATTATTTACAGGAAAAAATGGAAACGCTGAAAATTAAGGTCGGTATGAAAAATCTAAAATTAGGCAAAATGAGTGGGCCGAACGGAAAGACAACAGCAGATATTCAGACAAAAGCCGCTAAGAGACAAATGCCCAATCATAAAATACTTAACGCAGTGGTAAAGAGTCAAAAAGAAATTGAATGAACAGTTGAAATATACACCGCAAGTTGAAGATGTGTCATATTTAAGAAAATAACAAAATTACACAATCTTACAAGGAAAAAACTTATGAATAAAAAAATATTTCTTATGAAAACAAGACAGACGAATTTATAGCAAGGCAAGGATTCGATGCAAATGATTATAAAGCAGATGTGAAAATAGAATTTTATCCTAAAGAGAAAGGAAATTATAACGAAGAAAGAACTTATGAGCCTGAGTATGGTATGGGTATGTATGGTGACGTGTTAGGAAATTATACGAAAAAAGACAATGTCGTAAATGCAAAAGTGGATGACAAAACAATTAAAATTTTGTGGACACAAGATGGTTCAATAATTGTTGATGGTTCAAGTGAAAATTTCGTAATTTCCAAGCACAAATATGATTTTCAAATTAGCGAAAAAACATATAGTGTTGATTTTCCTTTTAGTAATGCTGAAAAATTGGCTGCTTCTAAGTTTGCGCTTATAGAAGCCGATGAATTGAAAGCACTTGTCAATAAAACAAAGTTATCTCGCTCAGATTTAATGGCCATAGAAGCTAATCTGGAAGCTAGACACAATATGCCTGAAAACATACGTAGTTTTACCTCCTTTGAGGATTTACAAACAAAAATTTATCAAAATCCGGAAAAGCTAAAAGAAAATGTTAACGGAATGTTTAATCTAATGAAGGCTGTAAATAAGTTTACAGATAAGTATGAAGAAAATGAGCCTTTAAAAAATTTAATGAAAATTATGAAGAATTTGAGAAACACTGATAACCATGAATTCAATATGCAATTTAAGGATTGTGTTAAAGAAATCGTCAATAAACATAAGAGAGTAGATAAAATGATTGGGTGTGCATATTGGTCAACAGACGATAGAACTGGCAAGATTCTCGATAAAATGGAGCCTTTATCAAAAATGCAATATTCTTTACCTAAATACCTAAAAATAGCTATATTCAGCAAGGAACGTTAAAAGATGTTATTCAATTTTCCGCAGAAGAATAATCTGTATTAAAAACAACCAACTTCAAGGGAAAAAAGGTTAACTAATTTATTTCAGGTAATAATCAGGATTGGGATATGTTTTTACAAATCCTTTTGTATCCCGTGCCAATTTAACAGCCAAAACAATGCTATTGGTGCGAAAAAGCAGCAAAGTTCGCGGTTATTGATACCAATTTTATAGAATTGTATTTTTTGAATAGTTTTGATAAAAAAATTTCCGAATATA
>JAUNIW010000047.1 GCA_030523245.1 Pseudomonadota bacterium | reverse complement strand
GAATCTCTGCCTCTCCGCCAATTGTTGTTAAAAAAGCCTTGCATTAGCAAGGCTTTTTTGTTTTGGAAAAGAAGAAACTTCGGAGATGCTCAGTTTTTCTTTGCTGCTAAATGTTCTAAAAATCTGATTTGAATATCGGCAATCTGTTTGACACTGTCAATATCCACATATTCGCCGGAAGCATGCATACCCTCTCCCGTTCCCGAGTGCATAATCACCGTTGAACCTTTCATGGCAAAGGCTCTTGAATCGGTAGCACCGCCGATATGTTCAAATTCTATCGGCTGCTCCAGAATTTTTTCGGCAAAATGTTTGTAATCCAAAATATACGGATTATCTTCGGCCATAACAACCGGCGTTGAAGCTGAAACAACTTTATAAGTTACACCGTCAACCAGACACTTTTTCAAATTTTCTTCCAAATGTTCAACCGTTGAATCTTCCGTCAACCGGAAATCCAGACAAGCTTCGGCATAATTCGACACCACATTAGCAACCTCTCCGCCGCTTATCTGCGCCATGTGAACCGTGTCAAACCACGTATTTTCCGGCTGCGGTAAATTTTTGGCATAATACGGATAAATCTTGCGGATATTCTGCCAAACATTCATCAGTTGTTCGTTGGCATCAATACCTTCCCAAGGGGTTGAGCCATGCGCTTCCAAACCTCGGGATATCAGCTTGACAAACACCGGATTTTTACATTTGCTGACAATTTTTCTAATATCGCCGCCGACATCATTATCCAAAACAATTCCGGCTTTAATTTCAGGATAAGCGCTCAAAAATGATTCTGTCGACAAGCTGCCTTTTTCTTCATCGGTTGAAAGGATAACCCCGAATTTTAACGACAGTTTATGCTCGGCTACATACATCATGGAATTGAGTGCCACAGCAGCAAAAGATTTCATATCCAGTGTGCCGCGGCCATAAAGTTTTCCGTCTTTTTCTACCGGTTCAAACATAGCATCTTCCGCCGGAACCACATCTATATGCCCCAATACCAAAACATCAAAATCCATACTGTCCATGTTGCGCAAAAAAATAACCGGAGATGCCGTTGACTGAAAAATTTCGGCACGAACATCCGTATTTTTGAATTTATCCACAATATAAGACGCGGCTTTTTTTATCTCATTTTCATTGCCGGTTTCCGTACGAAAGCGGATTAAATCTTTAACTGTTTCCATTAAATTCATTTTTTTGCCCCTTTCTTTTTCAATTTTTACCTTTTGTTTAATATATAATCTTATCATTAGATTTAAATTTGGTAAAAGGAAAGAAAAATGAAAGCATTATTGACAATATTCATAGCGCTGGGTTTAACATTTGTCTTTACCGGTTCGGTACAGGCTTTGGAAGACGAAGAAAGCGAAAGCGGTCTGGCTTTGCCGCGAATGGTTTCTCTGCGCTCAAGTTTAATCAATGTGCGCTCCGGTCCGGGCAGCCGTTACCCTATTGAGTGGGTTTATAAACAAAAAGGTGCTCCGGTAGAGATTATTGCCGAATTTGAAATCTGGCGCAAAATCCGTGATTGGGAAGGTTCCGAAACCTGGGTTCACAAAGCAATGCTTTCCGGCCGCCGTTTCGTAAAAGTTATGACGCCGGGAGAAAATAATATCTATGCCAAACCGGAAACAGATTCCCGCATTATTGCCAAAGCGGAAGACGGTGTTGTCGGTGAAATCGAAAAATGTCCGACACCGGACGGAATGTGTCTTATTAAATTTGATACCGTAAAAGGATGGATGCCGCGTAACGGCTTATTCGGTATTTATAAAGACGAGGTTATTAAATAAAAATGAAAAGTGCCATTCGTTTTAATGCCGATACAGCCTTGCTTGAACTGATTAAAAACTGGCAGGACTGGTTATTAAAAGAACGGCTCTATTCCCAAAATACACTTGACGGCTATTCTCGTGATTTGGCTTCTTTTCTGGCAAAAGTGAAGGATGCACCGCTTAATAAAGACGACCTTGCTGCTCTGGATATCCATGATTTCAGAAAATTTTTGAGCCGGCAGGCTGCCCGCAATCTGAACAAATCCTCAATGTGTCGGGAATTATCATCCGTGCGCAATTTTTTTAAATGGCTGGAGCGGAAAAAAATCTTAAAAAATCCGGCGATTGATGTTATTTCTTCCCCAAAAAAAGCAAAAATCCTGCCCAAAGCGCTTGATGTCGAAGACTCGTTTAATATCCTCAAAAAAGCGGCTAAACTGGAAACAGAAGCGTGGCAGGGGCTGCGGGATACGGCCGTTTTAACCTTATTATACGGTTGCGGTCTGCGTATTTCCGAAGCCCTCTCTTTAAATGTCGGCGATATAAATGCCCAAAGCGAGTTCCTTCGCGTTAAAGGTAAAGGGAATAAAGAACGGTTGGTTCCCCTTCTGCCGGTTATCTGGCATAATATCGAAGCTTACCTTGCGCAATGCCCCTATCAGATGAATGTAGGAGAACCATTGTTTCTGGGGGCCCGAGGCGAGCGTATCAGTCCACGCATTATTCAACGCCAACTGCAAAAGCTGAGGTCTGTCTTAGGATTGCCAGATACGGTAACGCCGCACGCGCTCAGACACTCTTTTGCCACACAGTTATTGGCGGAGGGTACAAATTTGCGCTCAATTCAAGAATTGTTAGGCCATGCGTCCCTCAGCACAACCCAGCGCTACACCGATGTTCAGATTGAAACAATGCAAAGAGAATACCATAAAGCGCATCCGCTTGAAAAGTCAGAATAATCAAAACAAAAAAAGGAGACTTGATTGCCAGCCTCCTTTTTTTCAAACTTTACAGAAATTACTTTAATTTCTTTTCAACGAACTCTTCGTGTTTTTTGGATTTTTTATCGAATTTCTTCAAAACCAATTTTTCAGGATGAGTTCTTGGATTTTTTTCTGCCAAGTAGAAAGAACCGGTACCGGCACTGCTTTCTAATTTAATTTTAATTTTTACTGCTTTTGCCATTTTTTCACTCTTTTACAAAGTTATCAATTAAAACATTTAGGCGAAGTATACATTTTTTGCCGTGCTTGTCAACCATTTTTTTCATTATAATTCATTTTTAAGCAATTTAATTGCCGTTTCAATATCATGTTCTTCCCAAAGGCGGCTTTCTTTCTTGCATAAACCGTTTATATCTTTGGCTTCACACACATCAGGCTGTACGCCCTTTTGATGAATAGCCCGGCCGGACGGCGTAAAGAACTGCTCCGTCGTCAAGACAAGTTTTCCGCCGTTGCTCATTTGAATAACATCCTGAATTGTTCCCTTGCCGAACGTCAGTGTTCCCACGACTTTGGCACGAGACTGGTCCTGCAGTCCTGCCGCAAGAACTTCTGCTGCCGAAGCGGTCTCTCCGTCTACCAATACGACCAGCGGCCCGCCGTAAAATGCGTTTTCATTAGAAGTATAATAATGGACATTATTACCGTCACGACCGGAAGTATAGGTTATGATTTCATTATCCGTAAACAAATCAGCTACTTTCAGCGCCTCATTCAAAATACCGCCGCTGTTACCGCGTAAATCCAAAATTACGGCACTGTACGGTTTATTTCGCTCAAGCGAACCCCGAACGGCACCGGAAGTCTGTTTGTTAAAAATCCGCACCCGTAAATATAAAACATCGTCTATTTTCCGGTCACTGTAAAGTGTGTAAATTGCATTTTCTTCTTTATCTTCGCTATAATCGTATTCGGAATAATAATGAGAAAACGGATCAAGTTTAGCCGTAATTTTTTTCATCATCAAATCAGGAAGTTCAAAATCTCTCAGCGCAACTTTTTCCGAAAGCCGTACCGCTTCATCGGCAATACGTGCCGCCGTTTTGCTCCAGCCGGATATATCTCCGGCAAGCTCCGGTTGCGGAATAATTTTTTTGATTTGTTTTTTATAATAAAGATAAAACTTATCGCTGCCCTTAGAAATTACAATATCTCCGTCAAGTTCGGTTATTGCCTGCAATCCGGCTGTTACCATCGCCGCGTTGTCTACCGGCTGCAGATAGCTTTCATTGACCATGGTAAACATTTCATTCAACAGTCCGGCATCCACCGAAGCCCAAACCGGAGTCGGCAGCATCAACATTATTATACAAAATAACCGTTTCATTCTTCTTCCTTAAACTCGGCCAGCAAAATTGTATGATCCGAAGATTTTTCCTCAGCTCTGAATGCTTTGTCTATCCGGCAGTCCTGCAAACAATCAGCCAAAGCCGGCGAACAAAAAATATAGTCGATACGCATTCCCAAATCATTGGCAAAAGAACCACCGGTATAATCCCAAAACGTATAACCGGTTTGTTTTGGATACAGCAAACGATACACGTCCGAATATCCCATAAATGACAGCCGGCTCAGACGCTGCCAGACTTCCGGACGATACAAGGCATTTTCTTTGAAAAGTTCCGGATTAAAAACATCATCTTTAGTCATTATGACATTAAAATCACCGGCCAGAATTACTCTTTTGTTTTTAAGCAGCAGCTGTTCGGCATGTTCCAGAAAAACATCCATCCATTTCAGCTTGTAGATAAAACGGGAATCATCATCCGGATTGTTATACGGCGGATTACCGTTCGGCAGATAAAGCGAAGCCACCACATAATCCTGTCCGTTTTGGGTTATTTCAACCTCCAGATACCGTGTATTTTCATCAGGAAAATCAGGTAGATTTTCCGCTGTTACAGTCATTTTCTGCCGGCTGAGAACAGCCACGCCGTTGTAGCTTTTCTGCCCCAGAATTTTGGCATCATATCCCAAAACCTGCAAATCAAAAAAAGGAAAATTATTAAATTCCGTTTTAATTTCCTGCAAAAGCATAATATCAGGCTTTTCTTTAGCCAGCCAGTTGCTCAGGTTAGAAATTCTGGCGTTAATCGAATTTATATTCAGCGTAGCTATTTTCATTTTTTTCTCCGTCTTAACTATAATATTTTTTTTGCGAAATAAAAGAAATTTTTTGTTCTGTTAAGTGATTTTAAAACATTAACCGTTATAATCGGGTTAGATTATTTAACGGGGTTTGTCATGTATCAGGATTTTTTCAACAAAAATGATGATTATTTAACGGAATTCAAACAAAAAGTCGCCAATCAGAAAATTGCAACGTTAGAAGAACGCCGCAGCGAACTGGCCCGTTCCCGCAATAATTTTCTGGGAACCTTTGCCGGTATTGCTCTTGCCGGTGTGGTCGGCTGGTTTGTTCTGGCACCGCAATATGCCGAAACCGAGAAGGAAATTCCGATTATCAGACGACCTCAGACCGTTATTAAAATTAAACCGGAGAATCCGGGCGGTATGGAAATTTCCAATCAGGATAAAGATGTTTATAACATTGTAGAAAAAAAAGAAATGGACAATACCGTTGTCGAAAATCTGCTGCCAAAGCCCGAAACACCTAAATTACCGGATATTGTTCCTGAAGTTTCCGATGTTAATACGGAAGCCGGAAATCTGGATCAGATTGTAGACGCCGTTGTCGATAATAAAGCGGAAGAAAATACCCCTGCCGTCGCAAATACGGATAAAGCACCGGAAACCGATAAGAATCCCGTTCCGATTCAAGAATTGGTTACTGCCGGCACAAATGTTCCGGCCAAACCGGCTGACCTGTTAGCCGAAGTACCGACACCGGCTGCCGCCAAGGCAACGGATCCGACACCTGAACCGGTTAAAACTCAAGTTACTGCTCCGGCTAAAACACCTGCTGGCAACTGGCAAATTCAGCTGATTGCTTCCAAAAACAAAGCTGCGGTAGAGAAAAACTGGATAACTCTTTCCGGAAAATATGCCGCCTTAAAAGCGATGTCGCATGAAATACAAGCTTCTGACTTGGGCTCTCAGGGAATGTTTTATCGTCTGCGAGCCGGTTCCTTTGCCAGCAAAGCAGAAGCTGCTCAAGCTTGTGCCATGCTCAAATCTCAGGGGCTGCATGATTGTATTGCCAAGGAAAAATAAACATAAATGACCAAACCTGTTTTACCAGCTTTTTTATCCGTTCAAGGTTTTCATCTCTCTGATGAAGAGAAGTATTTGCTGGAACAAAGCAATCCTCTGGGGGTTTGTCTTTTTGCTCTCGGCTGTGCCAATGTACAAAACAAAACACAACTGCAGCAGCTTTGTCAGGAAATAAAAGAAACCATCGGCAGAGAAGATGTTCTGATTGCCGCAGATCAGGAAGGCGGTCGTGTCCGCCGGCTGAACGGTGATGATTTCAGTCCGTTGGCAGAACAGGCTGCTCTAAAAACGGAAGAACAGGCCAAAGCCCATGCCTGTCTGGCAGCTGCGGATTTAAAATCCTGTGGTTTAAACGTAAATTTCGCTCCGGTTCTGGATATTGATTACGACTTTACTTCTGCTGTTTTGAAAGGACGTTGCTTTTCGGGTGACGGCAGGCAAATTGCCAAACTCGGTAAAGCAATGATTGACGAATATACCGCAGACGGTGTATGCCCTTGTATTAAACATATTCCGGGACACGGACAAGCTGTTTCTGACCCGCATCTTGAACTGCCGGTGATTGAAGCTGATTTAGACTCATTAGAGCAGGATTTTTTCCCTTTCAGGCAACTTAAAGATGCGCCGATGGGTATGGTGGCACATTTGCTTTTAAAGGCTGTTGATGCAGAGAATCCGTCAAGCGAATCTGCCGAAGTTATTCAAAAGATTATCCGCCGACACATAGGTTTTCAAGGCTTTTTAGTTTCTGATGCCTTAGTAATGCAGGCATTGAAAGGTTCTGTTACCGAGCGGGCCCGGCGCGCGCTTGCCGCCGGTTGTGATGCCGTTTGTCTGGGCAATACAGGACTTCAGGCGAATCATGAACTGGCCGGAAGCGGATTGGTCATGAGTGATGAAGCAACCGAAAGACTGGATAAAATTCACCAAATTATATCCAGGCCGCTGAAACCGGTAAGCTATGAACAGATTAAAAATAAATATTGTACAGCAATGAAAAATATTATAACGTATAATGCAGATTATGATGCGACGGAAGTTCTCAACCGCATCCGTCACTAATTTAAGGAGAAAAAATTATGGGTGGCTTTTTTGGATGGTTTTTAGTTATTGTCGGCGTTTTGGCTATTTTTAACGCAGAAAAACTGCCGGCTTTGCGTCAGATTTTGGAAGAAAAGTTTAAAGGGAGCATTGATGTTGCCAAAGAAAGTTCCAAAACGGTTAAAACAAAAATCGAAAAGGTTAAAAATGAAATAGATAACCGGAAAAATATGCCGCGCGGAGCCGAGGAGCCTGAAGAAAATACACCGGAAGAAACGGAAGAAGCCCTGCAATTTATGTCAAATTATATAAAACAGGAAAATAAACCTGCAGCACCGTCTGAGACGCCGGCCGCCACAGAAACTCCGGCTGAACCGGCAGAAGAAGCGGAAGATAAACCGGTTGACTTAAATCGTTTTGAATGATTATAGTCAGACGCAACATAAATTTTGATTTAAAAATATCATTTTTATGGAAGAAAACAAACAACACTTTACAAGTATAATTATCGGTGCCGGAGCCTCCGGATTGATGTGTGCCGCGCATATAGCAGAGTCCGGCAGCGTTCTGATTTTAGAAAAAAATCCGCAAATTGCGGCCAAAATAAAAATATCCGGCGGCGGAAAATGTAATTTCACAAACTTAGGTGTCACCTCCGGCAACTATCTTTGCAGTAATCAACACTTTGTAAAATCTGCTCTGGCCCGATTTACACCGCAGGACATCATAAAAATTTTAAAGCAAAACCATATCAAATACGAAGAACGCCAAAACCAGCAAATGTTTGCTTTTTCTGCTGCTCAGATTGCTGATATGCTGTTGCAGAATTGCCTGAAGAAGAATGTAAAAATACAGACAAAATGTCTCATAAAAAATATCAGCAGACAAAATGAAATTTTCCAGATTGAAACAAATTCCGGTAATTTTTCCTGTTTGAACTTAATTATTGCCACCGGAGGTATATCTTATCCCAAAATCGGCGCTACCGATTTCGGCTATAAAATTGCGCGTCAATTCGGTCATAAAATTGTTCCGCCCTGCCCTGCGCTGGTCGGTTTGACGGCACAGGCCGATTTACGCAGTTTTTGTTCCGAACTTGCCGGTGTTTCCGTACCGGTTACCATTATCACCGGTAAGAAAAAAATCAGCCGTGATTTACTGTTTACACATTTGGGAATTTCCGGCCCCGCCATACTAAACGCCTCTCTTTACTGGCAAAACGGCCAAACTTTGTTCATAGATTTTTTGAACGGACAAAGCTTTGATGATTTGCTGCAAAATCAGGTAAAAAAGAACATCAGTCAGATAATCGGTAATGTTCTGCCTGTTCATTTAGCCAAAAAACTTGTCGGTGACTTAGATTGCAGAATTGAAAATTTAAGCCGTAAGAACAAGCTGTTACTAAATGAAAGACTCACGCATTTTGCTTTTATGCCGCAAAAAACCATGGGGTTTGACCGCGCCGAAGTTACGGCCGGAGGCGTCGATGTCAGCAGGATTTCTTCACAAACCATGGAAAGTAAACTTTGCCCTCACCTGTTTTTTATCGGAGAAGTTTTAGATGTTACCGGTGAGTTGGGCGGTTTTAATCTGCATTGGGCATGGGCCTCTGCTCAGGCCGTAAAAATAACCTAAAAGGCAATATGGACCTTTTATAATTAAAAATACTAAATATATCCGTTTTGTCGGGTTACGCAGTGATATAGTCCCTATGGTATAACTGTAAAAACTATTGAACACTCCTTTCTTGTTCCGTAAATTGAATTATCGCAATCACAACCATATGCCGCATCTTTGGGTGATATAGGCAGTTTTCCTTCATTTTTACAGGCAAGATAGGTTCCTTCCAGAGAACTTGTATTTTTTCCTATACAAGCCTCACTA